>JAGPGC010000183.1 GCA_018056205.1 Candidatus Atribacteria bacterium
TAAAAAGGCGATTTTGAGTGCTTTCTTTTACAATTTTTTCCCATAATAAAGCGAATCCTTGTAAATTCTCAAAAATCTGAGTAGCTTCTTCAAGTGCCTGTTTATAAAGAAGATTGATGGTTTTTTGACGCTCGGATTTTTCAAAAACAGCAATTTTATCGGCGATTTTTAAAAGATAGTTGGTTTGAATCCAATCTTCGATTTCAGCAAAGTGAGCAGGAATCTGGACTTCATTTTTAGCTTGCCCCCACTGGGATATTATTTCCTGCTGAGTTTGAATAGTTTTTAATATAAATTCATAGCCAACTTTCATGGCTTGGGTAATTTCAGCTTCGGAGATCTCTTTAGCTCCAGCTTCGATCATGGTAATTCCTTCTTTTGAACCGGCAATAACCATGTCTAATCGGCTGGATGCCAGTTGTTCCAAGGTGGGATTGATTAAGTAATTATCTTTTTCTAACAAACCAATTCGACAAGCACCAATTGGTCCATAAAAAGGTATTTCTGAAATTCCCAGAGCTAAGGAAGCACCTAAAAGGCCAAGTATTTCCGGTGTATTACTCTCATCAACCGAGAGAACCGTCGTGACTACCTGAATATCATTTCGATAGAATTCGGGGAAAAGTGGTCGGATCGATCGATCAATCAAACGACCATTTAAAATAGCATCATTTCTTGGTTTTCCTTCTCGTTTTATAAATCCACCAGGAATTTTTCCCGCAGCGTAGGAACGTTCCTCATAATCAACTAAAAGGGGTGTAAAATCTATATCTTCCCGTGGTTCGTCGGATGCCGTTGCAGTTACCAGGACCTCGGTATCTCCGTGACGAACAAGAACTGCTCCCCCTGCTTGTTTAGCAACTCTTCCTGTCTCAATAATACAACTATTTTCACCAAACTCAATTTCAGTTTTATTTATGTTAAACACCTTCTTCTTATTTTCTTAGTGATAACTTTTCCAAAATAGCATAATACCGGTCAACATGGTATTTTTTTAAATAATTCAATAATCTGCGACGTTGGCCGACCATCATAAAAAGACCGCGACGAGAATGAAAGTCTTTGGTATGAATTTTTAAGTGTTCGGTAAGTTCACGAATCCTTTCAGTTAATAAAGCGATTTGAACTTCCGGAGAGCCAGTATCTCCATCATGATTTTTAAATTGTTCTATGAGCTCATTTTTCTTTTCTTTAGTTAAAGCCAATTGATATTGCACCTCCAATTTCTATAGGTTCGTTATTTAGTTTATCATACCCTGAGTACGCTGTAAATACGCATCAAAAGCGGCCTGGTCTACAGTGATTTGTTTTCTTAGTGCTTGGATGGTAGGAAAGCACTTTTCTAAACGCCAAAAATGTTTAAGTTGAACTACAACCCGTTCTTGATAGAGGGGTTGATAAGTTTGATGGCCAATATGAACTTCAACTAGCCTTCTCTGACTCTGACTGACGGTTGGTTTAGTTCCAATATAAATTAGAGCTGGATATTCACCTTTTTCCCAGCTGATTAAACCAAAGTAAACACCATGGGGTGGCATAATTTTTGTTGAAACTGGGTAAAGGTTGGCAGTTGGGAAACCAATTTGGCTTCCAATTTGTTTTCCTTTTACAATTCGACCCCGGATGGAAAAAGTATATCCCAAATTAGCATTAACACCTTTGATATCACCTCTTTCAATAAGATGGCGAATCATGGTACTGGATAGGACCATACCATCAAAAGAAATCGATGGAATGATTGCAGTATCAACCCCCTTGCTTTTATAAAAAGTTTGGAGAAACGCTTGGTCTCCTTGGTTTCTATAGCCAAATCGAAAATTTTCACCAGTAACGACGACTATTGGTTTGAACCACTGGCTAATCATTTCCAGGAATTGGTCAGGAAGGGTATGACGAAGTTCCCGGTTAAACCGGAGAAAATAGACTTCACACCCAGGATAAAAGTTCTGGAGTTTTTGATATTTTTCGATATAGGTAGTTATATATTTTACAGTATGATGATGTCTGATGGAATTTTGAGGATGGGGATAAAAAGTGATAATTCGTAATGGTTTCTTTTTTTCTGAGGCAATTTTATAGGCCTGGTTTAAAACAGCTTGATGACCAAGATGAATTCCGTCAAAAAAGCCCAGGGCAACTACTGATTCAGAATGATTTTTGGGGAAACCCTTATTCAGCATTTAGATTTTCCTCTTTAACAATGATTTCAGGGTGAAGAAGTTGTTTTTCCTGATTAAATTGAGCCAAACCTAAAAAATGATTTTGCGAGTATATTTTAACCAAAAAGTCTGATTGCAATGGGATTATGGACTTCATTACATAAACTGGGCTTCCTTGACAGAGTTTTTTTTCTTCTTCAATAGAGACAGAAATTGATGGTAACCAATATAGAGCCCGATCAATAGGAATTGAGCTTCGGATCAGATATTCTGGGTGAAGTGACCCTTCGGGTATGACTATACTTTCCACCCAAGAAAAATTACCAATACCTTCGCGGCGTAAACTAAAGGCATAGCCTCCAATTCCTAATTGTTCTCCAATTTCATGAGCAATGCTCCGAACATAGGTTCCTGATGAGCAGGATATTAAAACTTCTGCTTCAGGATATACACCAGGTTGGATATTGATGATTTTGAGTTGGTGGATAGTGATTTCTTTTTTCAATTCGGGGACTGATTTACCCTTACGAGCATACTTATATAGTCGAAGGCCTTGATATTTAG
>JAGPGC010000022.1 GCA_018056205.1 Candidatus Atribacteria bacterium
ATCCAGTGCTACATTTCGATGAAATTCTCGAGAATTACCCTCTTTCTTACCAGACCCATCTGGTCGTCTTAACTTTAAAGGTGCAATATAAAAAAAATAATCAGGATCCTCATCCTTTTGTTTACCAGTATTTGGTAATATGAGAATCTTATTCATCGTGTTTAAGCGGCCGCTTAAGAAAATATTCCCATTTCTATCCTTTGTTTTCCAAAGTCCGGCAAGTTTTAATGCATCCATTTAATATCCTCCCCATAAGTTTCAATATTCGTTTTATACATATTTTCCTCATCCTTTAATTAAAATTTTCAGCTAAAAAAATAGACTTTAAGTAAGGAATAAGTCATAGTTCATAGTATAACATAATCGTTCTTTTCTATGATGAGCAGGAAAAATAAATCAATACATTTTTACGCCTAAATTTATGAAGTTACAATGGGGAAATTAGATGGATAAAAATTTATCTTGGTTAAAAATGACTCTTTTTATATTAGTGGATGAATGATTGACAAATGTGGTCGGCGCTCCTGATAGCAGGATCATAACCGCTAGGCGGATTAACCTGACGCCCCGGGGCTACTGACCATTCCCGGTATTTGGTTTGTGTCTAATCATTCATCCAATATAATTATATTATTTAAAATAAATTTTTCAACTATACTCAGAAATATTTACTAATTTCTATTTAAAACCCATTGGTGAGCTGGATAAACCAAAGCTTTACAAAATATTTTAAAAATATAGTGACGAAATTTTTACTCCCGTTATTGGGTTTTCATCTTCGTTTGGGACTACGAAAGTGGTATGAGGGTCTCATCCTTTTATCTAAATCCTTTTTTTCTTTTCTCCCGCTTTCCCATAAGTCTTTTTGAACCACCCAGTCGCAAGGCAATGAGAATTAAGGAAATGAAGAAATGTAAAAAGACATACCCGGTCAAGGCCGGTTTTTTGGTTAGTCTTTTCCTAAAGAAAATAGCCAAGAACGGCTATATATGTGGCTAACTGGGTTAATACATAGCTCACGGGTGTATTTTCCGGAACACTTCGGATTCACAATCTTTTTTGGGCTAATCTACCGATATCAAAAAATAAAATAAATTAAAACTATTTTCGGTTGCTCAAAGCATGGTTATTTAATGTATTTTCACTATGATTTTTCCCGTTATCACCATTAGCATGATAAGTGGTTTTTTTACGTTCTTTATAATTATTCATTAATTGTATTAGTTTAAGGTTTTTAAGGCCTTCCTCAGTATAAAGAGTAAAATAAAGTTTCCAAGATGGTTTTTCAGTGGTAAGAATTTGAATTAATGCTCTGGCTAATTTGTTTGAATCATGACGTGAGGGTTGATCGTGAGATAATATAGATGCTTCAAATATTTTTATTGAACCATAAGTGTTAATCTCACTAGCATCCACCATTTCAATACCTCGTTTGTTTAAATCCTCCATTTCTTCAGGTGTTGGTTTTTCACCATTCACTAAAATGTAGTTAAGTCGTTCGGGAGGAATAAATTGAAAAATAGCATTAAGGTGGTCGGAAAAGCGATAATGGTCAGTCTCGCCTGGTTGGGTAGTCACATTACAAACAAAAACCAAGGGAGCCGGAGAACGTAATACTGCTTCTCTTACTTCTGCCACTGCTAAATTACAAAGAACACTGGTATAAAGACTGCCGGGTCCTAAAACAATAATGTCAGCTTCATCTATAGCCTTAGTCACTTCCGGGGTAGAAACAACTTTTTCTGGATCGAGAAAAATCCTTTTAATCTTTTTCCCACAACAACCTACATTTGATTCACCGGTGATAATCTTCCCATCTTCACACTCTGCTTTTAAAACAACATTAAGAAGTGTGGTGGGAAGAACCCGACCTCTCACTGCTAATACTTTACTGGATTCTCCTACTGCTTTTTGAAAATCACCGGTTATTTGAGTAAGAGCGGTGATAAACAAATTTCCAAAATTATGACCATGGAGGGTGCTATCATTTTCAAAACGATGTTGAAAAAGTTTTGCCATCAAAGGTTCAGTGTCAGCGAGAGCGATGAGACAATTACGAATATCTCCAGGAGGGAGCACTCCCATCTCTTGGCGAAGCAAACCAGAGCTTCCACCATCATCAAAAACTGTCACAATTGCAGTGGTATTGGAAGTATATTTTTTAATCCCTTGTAAAAAAACATGTAAGCCGTGGCCTCCTCCAATAGCCACAATATTCGGACCTCTCTCGAGTTGCCTTTTTTGATAGATCTTCTTCGCTACATCAGCCTCGGGAGCAGGCATGATCACGCTAAAGATTGAGCGGTTCATGTGATAGAGTCCAAAAACAATAAAAAATATACCCACGGCTAACCAGATGATCCCAAAACTAACCGACAGCCAGTAATTTCTTACTAATTGATAGACAATTGCACTCCAGGTTCGATAAATACTCTTAAAATAAGGGGTGGAAACAATGAGACTTATTCCAATTGATATGAATATAACCCCTAATATTGCTACCAAAAGCCATCTTTTAACCTTCATTCCTGGATAAAGCCATCGCATTCTTCCGTAAAAACGCGACTCGTTTTCCATGTTAACCTCCAAAATCACTTTTATATCCAGTAAATACTGTGATGAGTGAGAGTGAGGAAAAAACTAAAGGCACCCACCCATCTAACTAATTCCCCTCCTGCGGAAGGGTGTCACGCAGTGACAGGGTGGGTCATCTTTAATTCTTTTTAAAAAAAAGACAAAAACAAATTAACTACACCTACCCCTACAAGGAGGGGAATTTAAAAGCACCCATTTTACTCCAAAAACAAAAAATCCTGGTATTTATTTTTTATTATTGTATCACAAAAATAATTTTTGAAATATCCCTGCTTTTTGTTTTTCTACCAAAAAGTATTAGAGTCAGGATATGAAAACCTTTAAAATTCCATCCTTCTTTCCGATAAAAATTGTATTTGATATTAAAAAAGAAAAATTTACTTGCCTAACCATTCCTGATATATTATATAATCAATATTATAAATTAATTTACAATTGGATATTTGTTAAAAGGAAACCATGAACGAACAGCGTATCGGAGACAATCTTACCGATGTCAAAGTGAAAAATCGAGCTTTGGTGTTAAGCCTGGTTAAGAAAAGAGGGCTTTTGTCGCGTATTGAATTGTCTCGCATCACCGGTCTTACCCAACCAACTATTACGAATATTGTCAATGAATTGATCGCTTCTAATCTTCTCCAGGAAGTGGGAACTTCTGATACTAAGGCTGGTCGGAAACCAATCTTACTCTCCTTCAACAATCGAGCTTATTATACCATTGCTATCAGCTTTAGCCGACATGGTTTTTCGGTAGCTCTCACCGATTTAACCCCAACTATTTTATACCGGCGTGATTCTGGTTATGAACTTCAAGAAAATACCGAAATTGCTCTCCTCGAACTTCAAAAAGAATTCATCCATGTTCTCGAATATGCTACCCAATCTCTTCGTTTAATCTTGGGCATTGGTGTGAGTGTGCCTGGTCCTGTAGAAGCCGAAACCTACACTATTCTTGCCCATCCTACCTTTTTAACCCATACCTCTCTGGATCTTCGTTCTCATCTCAAAGAATATGACTTACCTATCTTCATGGCTAATAATGCCGATGCGGCCTGCCTTCATGAGATTTGGAATGGAGTGGCTAAGGAGATTCCCAACGTGGTTTATTTTATGGCTGGAGAGGGAGTTGGTGCTGGTATTTTAATCGATGGGAAACTTTATGAAGGCAAAAATAAAAAAGCCGGTGAAGTTGGCCATACCAGTGTTAATATCTTTGGACCCCCTTGTGTTTGTGGAAATCAAGGATGTTTAGAAATGTATTGTAGTACACTAAAAATCTTAGAAAAAGCTCGCGAAGCAGCTTGGTTTGGCGAAAGCCAGTTCCTCCATCAACTTCTCACCGAAAAGCGGATCGAACTTAAATTTAACCACATCATTGAAGGTGCTCAAAAAAACGATATTACCTGTCAGAATATTTTAAAACAGCTTGGTCAGTACATCAGTGTGGGGATTATTAATATTCTTAACGTCTTTGATCCTGAGGTTGTCGTTATTGGGGGTGAAGCAGCTCTAGCTAAAGAATTTATCGAAGAACCGATTCGTCGGGGGATAGAAGAGCGTTTATTGTATCGAGATTATGTTACTCCTAATATACATTATTCTCAGTGGGGGGATGATATCCGTCTATTAGGAGCTGCCTCGGTAGTCCTTGACCATTTTATGGCTGGTGAATTAGGGAGATTTTAGCACCTTTGAAACCCTCTTGGAATAACCGCTTGCTCATCTTGATATTGTTTGGTATTGCTCTAATTGGTATGCTAGCCTTTTTTCTTTTTCGTAGTAAGACAATCGGTTCATATCGGCTGATCATTAAAGATGCCAATGGTCAACGAGAGATAGTAGTAAACGATAGAACGGATAGTGTTCTTTTCATTGAAGGGCCTCTGGGGAATACTGAAGTGAAAATCCATCAGGGTAAGGTGTGGGTAATTGATTCTCCTTGTGCAGACAAGGTATGTATTCATATGGGTAAAATTCCAGATAATGGAGGATTTATTGCCTGTCTTCCCAATCGGGTGATCATAAGGGCATTATTAGATAAAAATAATAAGTGATGAGAAATTTAAACCCACCCCTAAGCCTATCTGTATGAGGGGAATCAACGATATACTCACTGCGTTGTGAGCGACGCCCCCCGAGAGAGTAGTATTATCAATTAATGTAAAAAATACTAATATTAATTTTAATGGTCAATATTATTAAAATTAATATCGGCTAACTGCAGTGATAATTTAAAAGACTGGAATACATAAGTTCTTTTTTGATGAGAATTTTGGTTTTTATTCGTCGGTAATTAACTTTCAAGTTGAAATCATGATAATTTATGTTAATATTAAGAAAATGACTATTCCCTCTCTTGGGAAAGATGGAGGGGGGAAAAAGACAGTGAACCGTGATGGGTGAGTAGTGAATAGTGAATGGTAAAAAAATAAATACACCCACCCCGTCGCAAGCGACACCCTTCCGCAGGAGGGGAATGATTAAAATTTAAAAGTGTAGAATTAGATGAAAAGGACAGGTGAATGATGCGATACTTCTTTTATTATTTAATCTTTGCCTTAATAGTTATAGTTATTCTTTTTCCTATGTTATGGACCTTTTCTCTTTCCATTAAAACCCATGCTGATATTACTTCATCGGTTCCAAAATTTATCTTCCAACCTACCACCGGCAACTATCGAGGCTTATTTACAGGAGAAACTGGTACAACATCTCTTCCCTCTTCCAAACCGGATTTTCCTCGTTATTTTATGAATGGGATAATAATCAGTGGTGGTGCGACTTTATTAGCAATGTTATTGGGGATTCCTGCTGCCTATGCCTTAACCAGAGCACGTTTTAAGACCGAATCTTCACGAGAAAACCTGGCTTTTACCATTCTTAGTTTCTGGTTTGGTCCTGAGTTAGCAATTGTTCTCCCTCTTTATCAAATTTACCAGCGAGTTGGGCTCATCGATACTTATTGGGGTTTAATTTTGGTATATCAACTAATAGGCATTCCTTTTGTGGTCTGGATGTGCCGGAGTTATTTTCTTGATATTCCAGTATCCATTGAAGAAGCCTCAAGGGTGGATGGCTGCAGCATAACTCAAACCTTTTTTCGAGTTGTTCTTCCCTTAGCTAAGGGAGGTATAGCTGCCACAGCACTATTAACTTTTATCTTTTGCTGGAACAGCTTTGTTTTTGCTCTTGTAGTAGGAGGAGAAAAAACCATGCCAGTTACCACCGGTTCCCTCGGTTTTATTCGATATCAAGCGGTTTTATGGGGGCAAATGAGTGCTGCGATTATCGTGTCAGCCCTGCCTGCTATCATTTTGGCTATTTTACTTCAAAAGCACATTGTTCGTGGTTTAACTTTTGGTTCGGTAAAAGAGTAAAGGAGGACTTCAATGAAAAAATGGGTTATTGCTCCAGCAATCCTTGTTCCGATCTTGGTTGGCGTCATTCCTTTTGGATATGGGGTCTATCTTTCTTTTACCAACTGGCGGTTAGCTAATCCTGGTATCAGTTTTATTGGACTGGAAAACTATTTTTTTCTTTTTAAAGACCAGAATTTTTGGAAAGCGGTTTTGATTTCCTTTGAATATGTTGGTCTGGCAATTTCAATTGAGCTTGCTTTGGGGAGTTTGATTGCCACCTTACTTACTAAAAACCGTCGAGGTCAATGGTTTTTCCGCTCGATTATCATTATTCCTCTTACCGTTGCTCCGATTCTTTTAGCTTTGATGTGGAAACTGATGCTTTCTACCTCAGGCGGTGTAGTGAATTATTTCCTTGGTTTTATTGGAATTCAACCCATAGCTTGGTTAGCCAATCCAAAGATTGCACTAACTACTCTGGCCTTTATCGATGCCTATATTTATACCCCTTTCGTTGCTTTAATTTTATTTGCCGGACTGCAGAGTCTCCCCCGTGATCCCTATGAAGCTGCTCTGGTTGATGGGGCATCAGGTTTCGATAGTTTTCGCTACATTACTTGGCCGCTGATGAGACCGTTGGTTTTGGTTTCGGTCATGTTTCGGTTGGTGATTTCTTTTAAGATTTTTGATACTATCTATGCGACGACAAGTGGTGGCCCCGGAACATCAACGACAAACCTTCATCTCTGGGTATACCTAAACGCTTTCCGTTATGGAGATATGGCTTATGCTATGGCCGGAGCAGTAATTCTTTATCTTATTATTTATTTCTTAACCAATATTTTTGTTCGAATGTGGAAAAACGCCACATCGTATATTTAAATGATGTAGGATTCTTCTCTGGGAAAAGATAGTGAAAGTGAGAGTGAGAGTCGATAAAAAATAGTCAAGAGTCGAGAGTCCAGGGTCAAGAGCCGACAAAAAAAGTCGAGAGTCGATAGTCAAGAGACGGTAAACCGTAGGGGCGAACCTAAGTGTTCGCCCATCAAAAGCCGAGCGGGTGAAGGGGAGGATTGGCAAAATACGCCGAGCGGGAGAGCGGGAGAACGGGTGAGCGGGAGAAAGGGAGAGAAAGGGAATTAAAAAAGATGGGATTCTCACGCGGGAAAACACCGCTCAGAATGACGGAATAAAATATATCTACACGGTCGCAAGCGACAACCAATAAAGACAGTGAATAGTGAATGGTGAATAGTGAATGGTGAATAGTAAAAAAATAAAGGCATCCACCTGATCGCAAGCGACATTTCCCGAGAGGGAAATAAAAAAGAATAGTTGAATAGGTATTAAATAGGATGGAGGTGATAGCGAAACAATTAGTGTTTAGAAAACCAATTTTATTTAAAAATTTTAAAAAGTGAGGTGTCGAGTTTATTATGAAAAAGTCATATTTGTTTCTTGTTACTTTTACGGTTGTTTTGTTGATGGTTTTCGGAGTCGCTTTTGCTCAAGCTGGGAAGGCAGCCTTCGAAGGAACCAAGGTAGATTGGAAGCAGTGTGAAGGTGAATCCATCAGTCTTCTGCTTTGCAATCACCCAATGCAGGCAACATTTGATGCTCTTATCGGTCAATTCGAAGAATTAACTGGTATTAAGGTAAATGTTCTAACTCTTCCTGAGCAGCAATTCTTTGAGAGACAGCAGGTGGTTTTAACTGGAAAATCACCAGAATTTGATATTGTTATGTCCTCACCAATGCTCAACTGGAAGTTCATCCCCGGTGGATTTTTGGAACCCCTCAACGCCTATCTTGAGGATCCAACCTTAACCGATGCGGAATTTTATGATATCAACGACTTCTTCCCCATGACCATTAATGCTAGCAAGGTAGCCGGCAAGCTTTATGCTATTCCTTACCAGGTTGAAGCCTATACCCTTTATTACCGCTCTGACATTTTAGACAAATATGGAGTAACAGCACCAGAAACCCTTGATGAGCTGTATGAAGCTGCCAAGAAAGTCAAAGCCGGTTTTGATGCTGACGGTATTACCGATATCCTTCCCTTCACCTCACGGGGCATTAAGGGAGCCGGAACAGCAAATTCTGCATACATGAGTTTGGTTGCCTCCTATGGTGGAAAAGATTTTGATAAGGAAGGCAATCCTGCCATGTATACCCCTGAAGTTGTTGCCATGTCCGATCTCTGGACTAAGCTTATTCGTGATTTTGGACCTAAAGACTGGTCGGCTCTTGACTGGTATGATGTGAAAGATGCTTTTATAGGTGGAAGAGCAGCTATGATTATCGATGCTGACCACTGGGGTGCTGAGCTTGATGACCCAGCTATTGCCCAAAATATCATTGGAAAATGGAAAGCCACTCATGTTCCAAAAGGGCCAGCCGGAATTAAATCCAATATTTGGGCATGGTCAATTGCTATGAACGCCGCCTCGGAAAATAAAAAGCCAGCCTGGTTATTCATGGAATGGGCTTCCAGTAAGCCAGTTATGTTAGAAGCTTCATTGAAATACAACAACCAGACTCCAGTCCGGAATTCAGTATGGAATAACGAAGAAATTATTAAACGAACCTCGGAATGGGGTCAAGGAACCTGTCGTCCTCTGGTTACCAAAAACTTAGAAGAATACGCTGCCTTACAATGGACTCCGAACCCCAATACTTTTGCTCTGAGCGAAATGTGGCAGGAACAACTCCAGAGAATTTGGACTCAGGAAGTCTCAGCTGATGATGCTATCAAAGAAGTAGCAAATCGTGCGTTGAGATTAAAACCACCTATGGATTGGATACAATAATAAGTTGTTTTGAATAAAAAAAGAGCCCCATTCTTTTTGGGGCTCTTTTTTAAGATTTTTAGTAAAAAATTGAAAGGCACCCACCCCTACAC
The DNA here is from genome assembly GCA_018056205.1 of Candidatus Atribacteria bacterium. Lineage (GTDB taxonomy): Bacteria > Atribacterota > Atribacteria > Atribacterales > Atribacteraceae > Atribacter. Next base: position 8,860 of record JAGPGC010000022.1, read on the forward strand.
CCCTCCGCAGGAGGGGAATTGAAAACTGTGAGGGTGAAAGTGAAAGTGAGGATAAAAAATTAAATACACCCACACTGTCGCAAGCGGCATTCCTCTAAGGAAGGGGAATTAGTTAGATGGGGGTGGGGTGATAAAATTATTTGGGCATTTTAATAACTAAAAATTTAAAAGGTTTTTCGGTGTTGTTGATAAGGCGGTGAGGAATATCTTTTGGACTTTCTACACAGGCACCGACCTCGACCGGAGCAGTTTCTTCACCTATTTCTACCAATCCACTTCCTTCCAAAATGTAAAATGCGACATCGACCGGTGTGGAATGAGTCTTTACAGACTCTCCAGGATGTAAAGTCATATGAATAATCTCAGCGCCGTTATAATTGTAAATTCGACGAGCATCGATATTGTGATTATTCACAAAGGGCTGAGTTTTTTCAATTTCAATAATTTTCATGGAAACTCCTCCAAAAGAATATTTATAAGTTAACAATAAGATGGGGAAAATCCCAAGGAAGGGCTTACCCTTCCTTGGAATCAGTTATTATCCCAAAATGGCTTTGAGATCAGCTTCAGGAGTGGTAATGGTCATAAGGTTTAACTTTTCCTGAAGAATTTTTAAGGCTGCAGGTGTAACAAAAGCTGGTAGAGTAGGGCCAAGCCTCATATTTTTAATTCCTAAGTAAAGGAGTGAGAGCAAGATACAAACCGCTTTCTGCTCATACCAGGATAGGATAAAAGAAAGAGGCAAACCATTCACATCAGTGTTAAAAGCATTAGCAAGAGCAACAGCAATCTGAATAGCCGAATAGGCATCGTTACACTGTCCCACATCAAGCAAACGGGGTATGCCTCCAATATCACCGAACTCTAATTTGTTGAAACGATATTTTCCGCAAGCCAGGGTAAGGATAACGCAATCTTTTGGTACCATCTGAGCAAACTGGGTGTAGTAATTTCTCCCGGTCTTGGCGCCGTCGCAGCCACCAATGAGGAAGAAGTGACGTATGGCCCCTGATTTGACCGCATCGATTACCTGTTGAGCAGCCCCCATTACAGCATTATGACCAAAACCTACCATGATGGTTTTTTCTGGTTCATCATCTAAAAAGCCCGGAGCAGCTAAAGCGGCTTCAATAACTGGTGTAAAATTACGGTCAGAAATGTGAGTTACTCCTGGCCAAGCTACCAAGCCAGAAGTGAAGATCCTATTTTTATAACTTTCTTTCGGTTTTTGAATACAATTAGTAGTCATGAGAATGGCACCAGGGAATGCATCGAATTCTTTTTGTTGATCCTGCCAGGCTCCACCATAATTACCAATAAAGTGTGGGTATTTTTTGAGTTCTGGATACCCATGGGTGGGAAGCATTTCGCCATGAGTGTAAATGTTTATTCCCTTACCCTCGGTTTGTTTTAAAAGCTCAGCTAAGTCTTTTAAATCATGACCGGAAACAACAATAGCTTTTCCTTTTTTAGTGGTTATAGGAACTGCGGTTGGTATTGGATGACCATAGCTACCAGTATTGGCTTTATCCAGAAGTTCCATGATTCGAATATTGACTTCACCACATTTGAGGGCAGTCGCGAGTAACTCATTAATGGTAAATGACCCTTTGGTAAGAAAGTTGAGAGTTTCATGGAAAAAGGCATATACTTTATCATCTTCCTGACCAAGGATTTGAGCATGATCGGTATAGGCTGCCATTCCTTTGAGCCCATAAAGAATGAGGTGCATCAATCCGGCAATATCCTCACCATATTTCTTAATGTTGTTTTCAAGGGTTACCGCTTCACCCTGACGAACCAATTCGTTTAAGCTGTCAGCCGGTTTCCAGGTCGCTGGACCACTTAATTCTTCTGGAGTTTTCCCTGATTGTTGGCAGGCATTGAGATAGAGTTGTTTAGTTTTTTCTTTAAGGTCATAGGCCTTAAAAAGTAAGGAATTTAAACGTTCAGGATCAAAATCAACATTAGTAACTGTGGTAAAAAGGGCTTCTGTGACAAAGACATCAACCTCATGGTTTTTGGCACCAAGTTGACGAGCTCGATGGGCATATTGTCCGATCCCTAAGGTAGCATATACTAATAAATCTTGAAGAGCAGCAGTTTCTGGTCCTTTCCCACATACTCCAAAGGCGGTGCAACCAGTACCTTTAGCGGTCTGTTCACATTGGTAACAAAACATATGATAAAACCTCCTTTTTAGAAATTAAATTTTGAAAAACCCACCCCTTATAACTAAGTGATACCCCTCCCGCTGTCTTTGCTCATCCTCCACAATTCATTTTATTAATTAATCCGGTAGTTAGGAGGTTTCAACCAAATCTTTTAAGGTTTTTGAGGCAAGATATTGCCGAAACTCATGCCTGATCTTGTCGATTAGTCCTCCAAAAATACATTTTTTAAAAGGACATTTCCCAGCTTTACCAAAGCAACTCCCCTCTTCTAACCGACCCTCGATGGCTTCGTATATATCTAGAAGGGTAATCGTGTTAATTGGACGTTTTAGGTAAAAACCACCATTGGGACCGCGAATTGAATCAACTAGTTCGATCTTAGCAAGCCTTTGCATCACTTTTGATAAATGAGCTTCAGAAGATGTGGTTTTTTCTGCCATTTGTTTTATGGTTAATGGCTCACTTTCATCCTGAGCTAAAAGAACCATACTATGCAGTGCCAATAAACTGGCTTCAGATAAATTGACTATTCCCTTCAACTATTTCACCTCTTTTAAATTAGTATAAAGATACCAAAATACCAAATATATGTCAAGAGGAAAAAAAGAATAATTTTGTTTTTTAGGGATAAAAAAACAATTGATATGCTTATATTGAAGAAACAAATTGGTAGGCCGTGAGGGAATCGAACCCGCAACCTACTGATTAAGAGTCAGTTGCTCTGCCAATTGAGCTAACGGCCCACCCTGTTGCAGTGAAAATATACAATGAAAAAATAAGGTTGTCAAGGTTTGAAGAATGCTTGACTCTACGAATTTTCCTGCTAAAATAAATAAGGCGTTGTCAGAATGAATTCCTTTCGCCGTGCCGGAGTGG
>JAGPGC010000184.1 GCA_018056205.1 Candidatus Atribacteria bacterium
GGCTATTACCAGGGAAATGACAGTGATCTGACTATCCTGCTAAATTTTGCTCAATGGGTTGACCTAATTCTCTATGATATCAAAATGATTGATGATCAAAAGCACCAGAAATATACCGGGGTTTCCAATCTTACCATTCTTGAAAATGCTTCTATCCTAAGTTTAAAATATCCCAAGAAAATGGTTTTCCGCTATCCGCTTATTCCAGGATTGAACGATAGCCCAGAAGATATTAATCTTTTAAAAGGCTTTCTCTCTTCTCTTCCTAATACGGTCTTGGAAATCCTTCCCTATCATCGCATTGGGATAAGTAAATATCGTTTAATTGGTAGAGAATATGAGCTGGAAATGATTAACCTTCCTGAGGAAGAGAAACTTTCTTCTTTAGTAAAAAATATTACTCAACTTTCCAACATCACTCTGATTGGCTCGTTTAACTCCAGGGCAGTTAGGTCTTGATTTTTTGATAGGTGACTTTCTGAAGGTTACTCGTAACGGTATTTTTAAGATAATGTTATTATATATTTGAGAAAATTGAGAATTTTAATAATTATAAGGAGGGGAAAATAAATGGCTTTCAAAGTATTATTTATATCAAAAGCCCCTGATGCAGATTACAATAAGCATAAAAGCATTATTGATACGGGAAAGTACCGGCTTTTAACAAGTGTTGTGAAAAACCAGGAAGAAGCGTTGAAAGTAGCCAAAAGTATTTACGAAGAGGAGAAAATTAATGCTTTATTGCTTTGCCCAGGTTTTAATCATGTTGATGTAGCCGAAATATTTCAGGCACTACAAGGAAAGGTATCGGTAAGCGTAGCCCGAGGAGATGGACCAAGCAACCAGATCTCACAAACTGTTCTAGAAAAAGAATACCACGATAAATAAAAGAATTACCCCCTCCAAGGAAGATAATTATCATATTTATTCCTCCATTGAGGGGGTAAATTAAGAGAGAGGCAGATTTTTAATTGAGACACAACAAAAACAGGGTAAAAAAATTCTTTTACATTAATCTTTTTTGCTTCAAGGCATTTTCAGTGAGATTAATAAAATTAGCCACGGTTTTTTCATGAAGTTCTTTGCCCAAAGCTTCGTTGGCATCTCTCGGGTCAGTTCTGACAATTTTTTCTGGATCTGGTTCCTTGCTGAATCCAGCTCCGTCAACTATTGAAAAGTCAGGATAATGGATTGGTACGTTTTTAACGGGCAAGGTGGAAAAATCAACAATAGAGTTTGAACCGAACAATTTTTGGTAATACATCATCATCGATGTTTCATAGATATCAGCATGCCCTGCTAAGCCATCCTTGAGAATGTCTTCGGGAATGGTCAAATTCCATACCACTAAAGTATCAGTCGTATGGGAAAAGTCTTTCGATAAGCGGTCAATAGTCTCCATTTGATTAACAGCTCCATGGCCATTTACGATAACTATCACTTTATAATCATGGTCCACCAAAAATTGAATTTCATTAGCTAATATAAGACCAAAAATGTGTTCTTTAGAATAATGGCTCTTCCATAAAGCGGTTGGAAAATCCATTCCCACTACCCAATCAGTTGGTTTAAAACCAAGGCTTTCCAACATCCATGCCGGTCGTTCTCTTTCCGTTCCACAGTGAATGGTTGGATAAACCACTCCCTTACCAATTCTTTTACAGGTTTCCCTGGCACAAAAAGTAGCGTTTATTGGATCCATTCCCATGGGTAAATGAGGCCCGTGGTATTCTAAGGGTGCCACTGGTACAAAAATTAAAGGGCATCTTTCTCTTTCTTGGATTAATTGTCCAGGTCTTAGAAGTTCAAATCGAATCTCCCGTTCATTATTTTTCATAGATAATTCCTCCTGTCAGAGATTTAAAAATTCTTTAACCTTATTCCGATGCTACTAAGAAATTTTAAACCTTACATCTTTAAACCGGTCAGAGCCACTCCTTCCATGAAATTTCTGGACAGGAAAATAAACAAAATTAAGGTTGGTAAACACGCCAGTACACTAATCGCCAATTGTTCAGGATAAGGAGTAAAATAAACCCCGCTGAAAAGCGAAATCCCCTGAGGAAGGGTCCGCATATCCGGTTTTGATATGACAACCAAAGGCCAGAGCAATAAGTTCCATACCCATTGTCCGTGAAGAATAGCTAGAGATAAGACGGCTGTTTTGGCCAGGGGCATTGAAACTCGCCAAAAAATCTGCCATTCAGTAGCTCCATCAATTCTTGCTGCCTCAATAATTTCATCGGGAATCGAATAAAAAAACTGCCTCATTAAAAATACACCGAAAGCAGTAAGGCCTCCGGGTATGATCAGTGCTAAGTAAGTATCTTGCAAATTGAGCCTGGTTACGAGAAGAAATAATGGTATCACGATCGCTTCAAAAGGAATCATTAGCGTTGACATGACAACAATAAAAAGTAGCTTGTTTTTCTTAAATTTGTATTTAGCAAAACCATATCCAGCTGTAGTTGATAAAAATAAACACAGTAAAACTGCAAAAACCAGAACAATAAAACTATTGAGAAAATACCTGGGGAAATTATATCCGGCATAATTAAGGGCGTTGGGATAACTCTGGAAATTCCAGGTCGGAGGTAATATTTTTATGGGAATGGATAAAACATCAGCATTGAGCTTAAACGAAGATAAAACCATCCAAATAAAAGGTATTAGATAGATAA
>JAGPGC010000023.1 GCA_018056205.1 Candidatus Atribacteria bacterium
CCAAATCAACAGGATCAATGGTGAGCGAATTGTCCACCTCAGCGATAACTGGAATCGCTTTTGCCGCTAATACTGCAGCGCAGGAGGCAAAGAAAGTGTATCCCGGGACGATCACTTCATCACCAGGACCAACACCGACTGCTACAAGAGCGGTGATTAAAGCTGAGGTGCAAGAATTCACCGCTAATGAGTGTCTAACTCCTATTTTACCAGAAAACTCTTCTTCGAGCATTTTGACTCGAGATGGGTATTCTCCTGGCCCGTAATAACGGAAAAGATATTTATTATCCAGAACTTCCAATACGGCTTGCTTTTCTTCTTCTCCGATTTCCAAACCACCAGGAAACATAGGTATGGCTGGAGTGGTTTTAACCGGTTTTCCGCCTTCAATGGCAAGTTTTTCTTTGTCTGAGTTAGGCGACATAAATATTCCCTCCTATTTTAACTTCGTTTTTATTATAAAAAAATAAAGTTTAAAGTCAACCAACCAATCAGTTATTTTCAAAAATCTTAAGATTAAAACCAGAAATTTCCATTTTTTAAGCCCTGGTTAAAATAATTTCTTAAACATTAGATAATAGAATAAAGTGGGAGAGTATTATCTTATCCAGAATTAAAATTTTTATCAAAGTTCACTTGGGAATTTGAAAAATGTTAGGATTTATTTATCATATTTTATAAGGTCCTATTTGTAGAAAATAAGGAGGAATTATCTTGAAAACCAGAAATTTTCTATTATTTATTATCTTTTGTTTTTCTTTGATTTTAATTTTTACTGGTTGCCTTAACAAACCAGCAGAACCGACATCCTCACCCTCACCAACCGCTCCTCTTAATCCAAAAATTACATCAATATCTCCGGATTCGGGTCCCTCTGGAACGAAAATAACTCTTTTTGGATTAGACTTCGGAGCAGTACAGGGGTCAAGTCAATTAGTGTTTAAAAGAGGTGATAATAAAACTTTTGAAGCCGAAATCATTACCTGGTCGGATTTGAATATTTATGCTCGGGTTCCTCAACTCATGAAGGATACTTATAAAGTCTATGTTATAGTTAATGAGGTATTAAGCAATCAGGTGGAATATGAATTAAAGCCGGTAGGTTCGGGAACAACCTGTACTCAGTGTGGCCGACAATAAGTTATCGAGAAGTAAATTAAAAAGGAGGAAGTGGTGAAAGGCAAAGTCATAAAAAGGGGTCAAGGTAAAATAATTATGGAAGGAGACGAATGTACTGAGATTTATGCTTTTACCGATAAAATTGTTTTTTCCGTAAGTACTCTCCTTCCCGGTCAACGTGCCTGTTTAGATTTTGGTCATAAAAATGCCGATGAAATCTGTTATGTGATCCAAGGGAAAATCGTGATTCATTTTCCCGACGAAGAGGAGTATTATTTATTGGAAACAGGTGATGCGATCTTGGTTCCTCCGAGTATATCTCATTATTCCATCAATGTGGGAGAAGAAAAATCGATCACGGTTTGGGCTGGTGCTGGACCAGATATGGAACATTTTATAACAGAAGCTAAACCCTAGATGCCTAAAGGGAAGAGTACGTATTTTCGGTTCAAATTTTCATTGACAATAAATATATGGTGTGTTAGTTTCATCTTATTATATGCAACACCGATCAAGGACTGTTGCAAAAAAAAGGAGGAAAAATATGCGGAATTTAGTTCGAGCACTTGTACTAGTCATGCTGGTTTTATTGGTTTTAAGCACCACCGTGCTAGCCCAGGATAAGTTTGAAATCGTTATGGTTGCAAAGCATGAAGGAATTTCCTGGTTTGACGACATGCGTACTGGTGTTGAAGAGTTTGGTAAGGATCATGAGGATGTCACTTCATACCAGATTGCCCCAGAAGGTGGAGACCCTGCTAAACAAGTGCAGATGGTTGAAGACCTCATTGCCAAGGGCGTTGACGCTATCCTGGTAGTTCCTAACGATCCAAAATCAATGATTCCGGTAATCAAAAAAGCTAAAGATGCTGGTATTATCGTGATCAGCCATGAAGCAGAAGAGCTGAAAGGGATTGTTGATTATGATATGGAAGCTTTCCGAAATGAAGATTTTGGCGTTCTGATGTTTGAAAGCCTTGCTCGAGAAATGAACTACGAAGGTGAATATGTCGGTATGGTCGGTGCTTTGACTATGCAGACCCACATGCAATGGTTCCAGGCCGGACACGATTATGCAGCAGAAAAATATCCTAATTTGAAATTCATCCTTCAAGAACCAGTTGAAGATTTCAATACCGAGCAAACTGCCTATAATAAAGCTCGAGAGCTCCTTCGTACTTACCCCAACATAAAAGGGATGTTTGGATGTTCCGCTTCATCAACGATCATGCAAGCCCAAGCTGTTGAGGAACGTGGTTTGCAAGAACAGGTAGCTGTAGTCGGATTAACTCTTCCATCTATGAGTAAAACCTATCTGGAATCTGGTTCTCTCCGTCAAGCACAATGCTGGCGACCAGCTGATGCAGGTTATGTGTGTGCAATGATTGCTTATAAAGTTCTCAAAGGAGAACCATTAGAAACTGGTATTAGCCTTGGTAAAGAAGGATATGAGAGCGTGACCGTAGAAGATGGTATTATCTATGGCAACGCACCCCTGGTACTTACCAAGGAAAATGTGAATGATTTCCCCTTCTAAAAACTCCTTTTAATAATAATGAAAACTTATCCAAATCTATGCCCAGCTTCCTAAAGGCTGGGCATAGATTTGGATAAGCCTCTTTTAAGGCGGAAGAATCATGGGACCACAATTAATTTTAAAGCTAAGCAATATCAATAAAACTTTTCCCGGTGTGCAAGCTCTAAAAGGTGTTGACATGGATGTACACTATGGAGAAGTTCACTGTTTGGTAGGTGAAAACGGTTCGGGAAAGTCTACCTTAATCCGTATTATCTCCGGTGTTGAATCACCTGAAAGTGGAACAATAGAAATTAACGGGAATACCTACAAAAAACTGACCGTTCGACAAGCCATGCGTGAGGGAGTACAGGTTATCTATCAGGATCTTTCTCTCTTTCCTGATCTCTCTGTTGGTGAAAACATTGCTTTTAATTGGCTGGTAGAAAATTCACAATGGTTAATTAACCAGAAAGAATACCTTCAAAGAGCGAATGAAGAACTCGAACGTCTTGATTCTAAGATTGATATGAAGGAACAGGTGAGCAATTTATCAATGAGCCAAAAACAAATTGTGGCGATTTCTCGGGCATTGGTTTTAGATGCTAAATTGCTTATATTTGATGAACCAACCACAGCTTTAACTAAAAAAGAAATTGATACGCTATTAAAAACTATCGAAGAGCTGAAACAAAGAAATATTACCTCGATATTTGTAAGCCATAAATTAAACGAAGTATTTCGCATTGCTGATATCATAACAGTTTTGCGAGATGGAGAAAAAATCGGTGATTTCGCTGCCAATGAATTAGATGAAAACAAATTGGCATTCTATATGACTGGACGGGAGATAATATATGAAGCATTTGAACCAGATGTTAAAAATGGGAAGCGAATTATAGAATTAAGGGAATTAACTCGAAAACCCCATTTCAGTAATGTTAGCTTATCAGTCAATGAAGGAGAAATTGTTGGTATTACTGGACCACTTGGTGCTGGACGAACCGAGCTAGCACTGTCTCTTTTTGGTTTAAATCATCCGCAATCAGGTGAAATATTATTCGAAGATAAACGGGTACATATTAGCAATCCGGCCAAAGCTCGTGAACTTGGAATTGCCTTATTGCCCGAAGATAGACACAGCCAAGGGCTTTTTAGAACCAAATCCATCACCGACAACCTAACAGCTGCAACCCTTGAACAACTGAAGCGTTTTCTTGTAATTGATCAAACCAAGGCAAAAGAAGAAAGCAATAAAGTTTTCAACGATCTTCGCATAAAAGCTTCTTCTATGGATACGATTGTTGAAACATTGTCTGGTGGAAACCAGCAACGAGTAGTGTTGGGAAAATGGCTGGCGACTAATCCAAAATTATTTATCCTTGATAGTCCAACGGTTGGAATCGACGTTGGTTCTAAGTCGGAAATTTATGAAATAATCCATGAATTAGCCCGAAATCGAATGGCGATTATTATGATTTCTGATGAAATTCCCGAAATATACCATAACTGTAATCGTGTAATTGTCATGAGGGATGGGAAAATAACTGCAACTGTTAATACCAGTGATACCACCGAGGATGAACTTCGTAGCATGGTGGAAGGAAGGTCTTAGGATGAATGGAAGAAGGTATCCAATCAGAGACTTAATGAAACGACAAGAATCGGTATTGTTTCTTATTCTGTTTGCATATTGTGCATTTGTTAGTATAGTGAATCCGGCATTCTTAGCGCTGGATAATATTTTTGATATTATAAAAAGTAGTGCCGGAATGATGGTATTAGCTATGGGAATATTGGTGGTATTAGTTTCTGGTGGAATTGATGTATCCTTCACGGCTATGGCCATCTTTAGTGGATACATTACTATACGAATTATGATAGCGTTCGGTATCGATAGTTTGCTTTTAGCTTATTTAGCTTCGGCTTTTATTGGTTTAATACTAGGTTTTTTGAACGGTATCATCATACATAAATTTAGATTAAAGCCCCTTATCGTTACTTTAGGAACACAAAATATTTTCATCGGGGCTTTATCGGTATTCTTTGGAACCAAATTCATTCCAGTTGGGCAGATGCCGAAATCTATCGTTCGATTCGGTACCAATTCCCTCTTATCCATTCCTCTATCGACTGGAGGAACGGCGAATCTCACCTTATTCCTCATTCCAGTTGCCCTGGTGGTATTTGTAACCTGGTTTATTTTAAATCGGACCATGTTAGGAAGAAGCGTATATGCTTTGGGGAGTAGCCCGGTTGCTGCACAAAGAGCTGGGTTGAATATCGCATCAATTCGTTATTTTGTTTATTCTTATATGGGTGTTTTGGCAGGAATTATGGGGATTATATACGCAGCTGAAGTTCGTTCGCTAAACCCAATTTCTTTAGTAGGTGAAGAACTCACCATTATTGCTGCAACAGTCCTTGGTGGGGCTAAATTGACTGGTGGGAGAGGAACGGTTTTAGGAGTATTTTTTGGAGTGCTCATTATTTCTGTTTTAAATACAACCTTAATTCTTATCGGTCTTTCTTCTTCTTGGAACAATTTCTTTATTGGAATCATCATTCTCCTCAGTGTTGGAATAACCGCTTATCGAAATAAAAAAGAGAGCGAAAAGAACCTGATCTTTCTGTGAGGAAAACACAAATGATAAAAATATCCAAAGAAATGATCATCCTTTTTGTGATATTTGGGATTGTATTGGTTGGAATTGCATTTCTATTGGGAGGAAGTTTCTATAACAGTCGTAACTTTGTCTCGATGGGTTTTCAAATTCCTGAGTTTGGTTTTTTAGCCTTAGCCATGTCCTTGGCATTGCTAACTGGCGGGATTGACTTATCCATTATTGGGAATATGAACCTATCCGGAATTTTAGCTGCTTTAATCCTTACCAACCAAACCTTGCTTACCACAGCTGGAACGGCAGTAACAGTTGCTTTAGCTATATTAGTGGCACTCTTATTTGGTTTAATTTGTGGTGCGTTAAATGGGATACTTATTGGCTTTATAAGAATACCTGCAATGTTGGCAACCATAGGTACTATGTTGTTTTATACCGGTATTGGTATGGCAATTACCGGAGGACGAGGAGTGGTAGGCTTTCCAGAGGTTTTCATGTTGTTTGGGAATTCTCGATTTCTTGGATTACCAATTCCTTTACTCATCATGTTTATTGTTTTTGCCCTGGTTGCCTTAGCTCTGGAACTCACCGTATGGGGACGAAGTGTTTATTTGACGGGAAATAACTATTTAGCAGCTCTTTTTTCCGGTGTACGAACCAAGAAAACTGTTATTTTAACCTACATGATAGGTGGATTAATGTGCGGTTTCAGTGCCCTGATCCTTATATCGAGAGTGAATTCTGCACGGATTGGTTACGGTGATACCTATCTTCTTCAAGCAATTCTAGTTTCAGTGATGGGAGGAATCAATCCTGAGGGTGGTTCGGGGAAGGTATTAGGAGTATTAGTAAGTATTTTAATACTTCAATCACTTTCCAGCTCTTTTACCTTGTTTGCGATAACTCCCTATGCAAGAGGATTAATCTATGGTTTGATGCTTTTGATCATCATGATTGTCAATTATGTGTATGGAGAAGGATCTAAAAGATCGTTGCGAAAAGCAAAAACAGAACAATAACAATGAAATACCGAGAAAAATTTCTGGTTAAGAGAGCATTGGAATATTCGAGGTGTAATAAGGAGGAATCATTGTGCAAGATGGAGAATTAATTCAGATTGGGTATTTGGTAAAGGATTTAGAGGGCGCCGTAAAGTTTTACATGGAAACCTTGGATGTTGGTCCCTGGGAAATATATACTTTTGCTCCTCCAGTGCTTCGCGAATCAATGGTGCGAGGAAAGCCCTCAAACCATGATTTTCGCATTGCTATAGCTTCACCAGGTCAGATTCAGGTTGAACTCATTCAACCATTGACTGGTCGGAGCATTTATGATGAATACCTGGAACAAAAGGGAGAGGGATTGCATCACGTCAAGTATTATTATAAGGATTGTCAAAAAGCAATTCAGGAATTTGAGAAAAAAGGAGTAACTGTTATTCAAAGCGGAAAGTTTGATGAAGACGAATATTATTACCTGGATACTTTAAAGTATTATGGAATGGTTATAGAAATCGGGAATGGGGGAAAGATCAGACCTCCTGAAAGAGTTATTTCGAAATAAATAATTTTTTATATTTTTTTTGTGTAAAAACCCAAGTTATTGGGTTCTGATATTGGATAAATGTCGCTAAATTGGACGCAATGAATTGCGCCACTAAATTATTAAGCTTATTATTGGGATTTTATTTATATATAGCTCGAAGGTTAATCTTATAAAAAAAGAAAAAAGATAAAGCCTTTACACCTTCCAATAAAGAAAGTTTATGATAATATTTTACTCATCACTGCCTTCTCGCCATCGATCACTATCTTCACATAGTAGACTATCATACCCTATAACAGCACCTGATGAGGGAAATTCATATTAAATTTTGTCATTATAAATTGTCCAACTGTCTTTTGGTTTGACGACGTGGCAATTTCTCCAATCTTCTCTGTCATTCTGAGGAGCTATTGTGCGACGTGAGAATCTCATCCTTTAATGTTTTTGCAAAGGTGAAAAGATGAGATCCTCACGCCCTCGATAAGCGAGGGCTCAGGATGACACCTGTGGTGTCAGATGAGATCCTCATGACTTAGAAATGCGATGGTTCATGATAACAAATCGAAAAATTACTTCTCTTTAAAAGAGAGACGGTCAAGATGAGGGTGAAAACCAAAATTTGGATCCAAGTTGGTTGCTTTAAAATTGAGCCTATGGAAGATACCCAAATTTCCACCTCACCTTAATCCTCTCCCACCAGGGGAGAGAAAAAAAGGAAAATGGCAAAAAATCAGGATGAAGGTAAAAATGTTATTCATCACTATTTAATCAGCAATGGATTTATAGGATAAAAAAGGAGGATTTTTCATGAAAAAGAAAGTAAAAAACCAGGTTTTTTGGGTGGGGAAAGTTGATTGGGAACTGAGGAAATTCCATGGAGATGAATTTTCCACGAATCATGGTTCTACCTATAACTCCTATTTGATTCAAGAGGAAAAAAATGTTCTCATTGATACCGTGTGGATTCCTTTTGCCGAAGAATTTGTTGAGAATTTGGCACTAGAAATTGATTTAAATAAAATAGATTATATTGTAGCGAATCATGGAGAAGTAGACCACAGTGGCGCCCTTCCGTCCCTCATGAAACACATTCCCAATGCTCCAATTTGTTGTACCGCGAATGCTGTGAAATCATTGAAGGGTCAATACCATCAAGATTGGAATTTTCACGTGGTAAAAACCGGTGATAAAATAAGTATTGGTGGAGGGAAAGAGTTAGTTTTCGTTGAAATGCCAATGCTCCATTGGCCGGATAGCATGGCAACCTATATGACAAAGGATAATATTTTATTCAGTAATGACGCTTTTGGTCAGCATTTTGCCACTGACAAATTATATAACGACTTGGTGGATCAATGTGATTTATACAAAGAAGCGATAAAGTACTACGCCAATATATTGACCCCTTTCAGTCAAATTTTAAGAAAGAAATTAGCCGAAGTCGCTTCATTGAGCTTACCCATTGATATTATTGCAACCAGCCATGGAGTTATTTGGAGAGACAATCCCATGCAGATTGTCGAGAAGTATTCCCAGTGGGCAAATGATTATCAAGAAAATCAGATCACGATTATTTATGATACCATGTGGAATGGCACAAAAAAGCTTGCTGAGAGAATTTCTGAAGGAATTGAAATGGCTGATCCGGATGTTGACGTAAAAGTTTTTAATCTGGCTAAAAACGATGACAATGATTTGATTACCGAAGTATTTAAATCTAAGAAAGTTGTTATCGGGTCACCCACGATTAATAATACTATTCTCCATTCCATCGCCGGTTTTATTCAGTTAATGAAACAGATGAAATTTAAAGGGAAAAAGGCCACATCTTTCGGCTGTTATGGGTGGAGTGGGGAATCAACCAAAATTTTAAATGAAGCCTTAGCGAATGCCGGTTTTGAGGTTATTGAAGAAGGCTTTAGAAACCAATGGAATCCTGATGATGGGCAACAACTCGAAGCCATAGAATTCGGGAAAAAGATTGCCAAAGCATAAAAAGGAGTGGTAGTAATGGATAGTATTCAAGTAATAGCTGCTGGACCTAAAAATGTTCCATATTCCGGTGCATTGTACGCCGGAGATTTCATTTATGTATCGGGACAAGTTCCTCTTGATGAATCAAAACAGGTAGTGGGAGAAGATATTGAAACTCAAACGACTTATACTCTCGAAAAAATTGAAGCCCTGCTTGCAAAAGCTGGAGCAAATTTAAATCACATTGTGAAAACCACAGTTTTCTTGACAGATATGAAGAATTTTTCAAGGATGAATGAAGCTTATGGTAAGAAATTTAAAGATATCTATCCCTGCCGGAGTTGCATCGAAGTTGGCCAATTACCTGCGCCGGTTCTAATCGAGATCGAAGCCATCGCCTATTTTCCGAAAAAATAAAAGATCTCTTAAAACAAACTCTCCCTTAATAACTAAAAAATCATCCTTATCTCCCCTTTGCTAAAGGGGAGATAAATTTATGAAAAAGTGACTTTCATCCTTGTCTGATGCCACATAAGTGATGTGGGAGTTAATTATCGGTTTCCCGTTACTTTTTTTTCCGCTCACTTATTAAGGTATTTATCTCCTTCCAATTCCATTTTTAAAGAGAAAAATTGGAGGAGATCTTTCAGGGTGATGACCCCTATCAATTGATCGTTCTCAACAACCATCAAACGACTATTCCCGGTGCGATTCATTAAAGATAGCGCTTGAGTGGCATCAGCATCAGGGTGGATGGTATTATCGATTGAACAAGTCTTAGAGATTTCTCCAGCAGTTTGAGTGTTCCAGTTTTCCTTGGGTACTTCTTTAATGTCTCGAGTTGTTAAACATCCGACTAATTTACTATTCCGAACAACCGGAAACATTTTATAATGATAATGGTAAATATAATCCTCAACGGCTTCTTTTAGAGTTATGGTATCGGGTATGGTAACCGGATCAGGTTTCATAAATCGACGAACAGTCTCACCCTCCAGAGTTTTGGAAATCATTAATCTTTGCATTGAAATCTGAGAGGCATTTTGAAGGAACATTCCGATTAAAAATAACCAGATGCCACCAATAAAAGATCCCCGGAAAATACTAAAAACACCAAGAAAAATAAGAGTAAAACCGAATATTTCCCCCATTCGTGAAGCAATTCGAGTCGCCCAACGCAAATCTTTTTTTCTCCACCAGAGAATTGAACGCAGAATTCGACCACCATCCAAAGGAAAAGCAGGAATAAGATTGAAGCCAGCTAAAGCCCAATTAATTATCCCCAAGTACCCAAAGATACCAGTTATTCCCATTGATGCTCCTAGTCTTTTTAGGATTAAATAGGTACTATAGAAAATCAAACCCAGGACAATACTGGTTACCGGACCGGCTAAAGCCATGTAGAATTCAGTTTTTGCATTGGCTGGTTCCTCGGTCATTTCAGCGACGCCACCAAACATAAACAGGGTAATCCCCCGGATTGTCAATCCGAAGCGCCGAGCAACCAAGGAGTGAAATAGCTCATGAATGACAATCGAGACGAATAAACCGATTGCTCCGAATATCCCCATCCACCAGTAGGTTGTCGATGATAATCCCTGATAATATTGGGGGAACACCCCCAGTGATAACGACCAAATCATGAGAAAAAGGACGATTATCCAACTAGGATCGATTTTTATTTCAAATCCGAATAATTTGATTATTGAAAATGACTTACCAAACATAACAATCACCTCATTTAAAAAGAGAGGTTGATAATAATTAACTGACCTTATATTTTCACCAGAAATAATAAATGAAATGAAAAATTTGGTTTGATTAGAGATGTTCTTAGTGATGTTTATGGTATTTTTATTTGATTATTTCTTAGTGAAAAGCCCAAATGGAGTGTTTCATTTTTATTAAGTTATTCACTTAAACAAACTAAATGTAACAATTATTCCTTTATCTTTTAGAAAATGGATTGAAAGCATTTTTAATCCCCATGGGTAATTAAGAAACTGGGATTAAATAAGCGCTCTTCTCTGGTTTATTCCTTATTCATTATTTAACAAATACTTTTTAAACTTATTTTTCGTGGTTATTCAAAATATTTTCAGAATGAGCGAAAAGTGATACCATTAATTAAATATTAAAAGAAAAAGAGGGGAAATTTGAATGAAAAAATGGAAGAAATGGTTGCTTATAATCGGAATTATTGTTGCAGTCTTTATTATCGGAATGTTTTATTATGCTATGGCTGGCATGCAAGAGATAAAGGAAATGATAATAACTGATGTTGATTTATCTCAAGTTAAGGACGGAGTATATACCGGTGAGTTTAAAGGGAATAGGTGGTCTAATGCTTTGGAGGTTACAGTTGAAGATCATAAAATAACTGAAATAAAAGTTATTGATGATGTTGGGATCCCAATACCCGAAATTTCACAAAAATTGATAGAGAGTGTAAAAGAAAAGCAAAGTTTAAATATTGATGCCATTTCCCAGGCGACCATCAATACCAAAGCTTATTTAAAGTCAATAGAAAACGCTCTCAAAAAAGGGATGGAATAGCTAGGGCACAATAAATACCGAAGGAGGGAGTGAGGGGCAGAAAAAGATTTAAGAATAAAAGAAAAAATTAGATGATGAGAACCTCAGGGATTCAGAACATGAATCCTCAAAATGACAGTATTTTTAAAAAATATTTTATAGGGACCTGTTTTATCAAGCCCGCAAGTTTTCATATAAGGGTGATATCGGTGATAATTTTTTGAGGTCACAGTTCATTTATCACTGATCAAGGTCTTTGCCGTTAAGAAAGGAGGAAGAAAAGATTGAGAAACCAATAATAGTGGTTTTAGAATTAACTAAGATTTATCGAGCTGGATCAGTTGGGGTTATCGCTCTCAAAGATGTTAGCTTCCAAGTCAATAGAGATGAATTTATTGCGATAATGGGACCATCTGGTTCGGGCAAGTCAACCTTAATGTATATTGTTGGGTGTTTAGACCGAGCAACCAAAGG
>JAGPGC010000185.1 GCA_018056205.1 Candidatus Atribacteria bacterium
GCATTGATTTCTTTACCCACCATTCCCGGCTTCAAATTAGATTTGGTAATCCGATAAGCTTCAATCATATCGTTAATACAGCGGCGCTGGGCTTCGCTCGGTTTTCCTCCAACCACCATAGTATAACCAAATACTCCTGCATACCCGTTAAAACGGGGGCTCAACCCCATCATCACAGTTTCTCCAACCTGCAGCTTTTTATCGGATGCCGTCGGAACCACTCCACTAGTTCGTTCACCGCTAGCAACAATTGCTTTAAAAGCAAACCAATTGGCACCCAAAGAACGAGCTTTCCCCTCTCCAGCACCGGCTATTTCGATTTCTGATACTCCCTCTCTTACTAAGGGTTTCATCATTTGGAAAGCCTGGTCAGCAATAGCAAAAGCTTTTCTGATCTGTTCTTGTTCCCAGGGTGATTTAATCTTTCGAAACTGTTCATACTCAGCAGTAATATCAATGAGGTCAATCCCTTGCAAATCCTTTTTAAGTAGCTGATAGACTCCGAAGGGCATCTTATCTAGTCCAACCACACCCAGCTTTTGGTTTTTTCCTTTAATGCCAATTTCATCAAATACTTCGGCAAAAGATGATATAGTGGCATTAGGATATTCTTCTTCGGGAACCATAAAAACCGGGATATTTTTTGTCTTTTTAATCGCTGAGTCGGTTTTGGCAAAAGGTTCGGATTCTGGTCCTCCCAAAATCATCGGTTCACCTTGACGAGGAACGAACAGACAGCCACTTTCAAATTGCGGACACCAGCCGGATAGATACCACCCATTGGCAATATTGAGCTCATCATAATATACCAAAGTACCTGGGAGATCTTTTGAGATAAGAAGATCTTGAACTTTTTTTAAACGCGACTTCATTTCGTATTCTGGTAATAGCATATTCTTTTCTCTCCTTTTAGGTAATGTTTTTTTTAAGGGAAATACATGATTTTCTCTCAATTAGAATGGGAGATAGCTCGATCCGCTGAGCGGGAAGGTGTTCTTCTTCATGCATTTTATCGAGAACTAATTTTGCTGCCAGACGTCCCATTTCTGACCCAGGAATTTTCATGGTGGTTAGCGGAGGATGAAAAAACCTTGCCATTTCAATATCATCAAATCCTATCACTGATAGTTTTTCGGGGATCGGAATGTTCATCTCGCTTGCCTTCTGCAGAACTCCAATGGCCATTTCATCATTGGTAAAAATAGCCGTGGGCGGTTGAGAAAGTGAGTAAAGCTTTTCCATGCTCCGTGCTCCTCCTTCTAAATTAAATTCTTCATTATAAATAATATATTCACGACGGATTGGAATGCCATGAATTTGTAGTACTTTCAAGTAGCTGTTCTCTAAGGCTCGGGAAAAATAATGGTGTTCTGCTCCGGCAATCAAACCTATATGGTTATGACCTAAATTGATAAGATATTCTACTGCTTGAAGCGCTCCTCTTTTATAATCACAAAGGACGCAGTCGAAACCAATCGGACCGATATCATCCACCATAACCACTATAAAACCATTTTCTTTAAGATAAAAAAGAAATTTTGGATCGGTTTCTCCAATGACGATCAAATATTTCAGGCTTTTTTCAGCAATAAATAACGGAAGGTCGATGGGAAAATAGCTGTCACGATGGGAAACTGATGAAATTACTACATTGATCCGGTTTTCGAACATGGTTTTTTCAATTCCGGAAATGACACTAGAGAAAAAATAATGATCAGAACGTACATATTTACCAAAAAGTACGCCTACATATTTGGTATTATCGGAAAAGAGAGGCTTTTTCTGGCTTAGGAACCGAGCAGTAAGATTAGGTTGATAATTCAATTGGCTGATTGCTTTTAATACTCGGTTTTTAATTTCATCGCTTACGGCTTCAGAGCCATTAATTACCCGGGAAACCGTTGCCACACTTACACCAGCTTCTCGAGCCACATCCTTAATAGTCGGTGACATTTTTCCTCCATTAAATCTTGAATCCTATAACCGTTTTCACAATTTTTACTTTGCCCGATTTTTCCACTGCTGGGCAAATTCTATCGCTGAATAAAAACGAGCGTTTTTATCCTTGAAAGCGTCAATAACCTTAGAAAGTTCGGCTAAGGCTCGAGATCCGCAATTTTGAATAATAAAAGGAAGAGGCTCAACTACAGCCTCCCCATATGAAAGGCGAGAGGGCATTTCAATGAATTCCCAAGGATGAATATAAAAACAGAATACCGCCGGCAGGTTATTTTCGGCATAATAAGCAATCATGTTGTCGACATGTTTCATCAATGATTCGGCACCTTCGGTTCGGAAAAGAGGCCATTGGTCTCGATCTCGCCCATATTGATCATGACTTTCCATAGTTAGATCGGCAAAGATCGGTATTTCAAGAATGTGGAGGTCTCCCTCCTGAGTCCAATTTTTCGAAGAGGGATAATAAGGAACAACTCTTTCTTGATAAAAATAAAGCGGATAAGAAGCATCAACTAAGTATCCCAATTTTTCCAGAGTATTAACCATAATTGTACTTCCCCATAACCGAGGAGCTCGAAAAGACTGAGGAGGTTCCCCAATAATTTCAGTGATCATTGCAGTGGCTACTTCTAAACGGTGGGGAACTTCTTCTGGCAGAACCGGCTTGACCAGGGGGATCTCAAAAAGTGGATCACC
>JAGPGC010000186.1 GCA_018056205.1 Candidatus Atribacteria bacterium
ATTGTTTGTTGATCGAGTTATATTAAAAGTTCGCGCCGGTCGTGGTGGTGATGGCGCAATCAGTTTTTTAAGAGAAAAATATGTCCCTCGGGGTGGACCAGCCGGCGGCAATGGTGGGAAAGGAGGGAATGTTGTTGTTATTGCCTCCTTTCAGAAAAAAACTCTTTATGATGTTGCCCTTAAAAAGGTCTATGAAGCCTCCGATGGTCAATCGGGAAAAGGGAAAAACCAATTTGGGAAAGATGGAGCTGATGTTGTTTTAGTGGTACCAGTTGGAACTCAAGTTTTTGATCAAAAAAATAATCAAATCTTAGCCGACTTAACTGAAGATCAACAAGCAGTGGTTATTGCCCGGGGAGGTCGAGGTGGTCGAGGGAATAGTTCATTTGCAACATCAACAAACCAGGCTCCTCGTATAGCAGAAAAAGGAGAATGGGGGGAAGTACGAGAAGTTCGTTTAGAGCTTAAGTTAATTGCCGATGTGGGCATTAGTGGTTTTCCCAACGTTGGAAAATCAACTCTTCTTTCGGTAGTGAGCGCAGCGAAGCCTCGAATTGCCGATTATCCGTTTACTACTCTTCACCCCAATCTCGGCGTGGTAAATCATCGGGATCAGCAATTGGTCATGGTTGATGTTCCAGGAATTATTGAAGGTGCTAGTCAGGGAGCTGGATTAGGTTTAGAATTTTTACGGCATATTGAGAGAACCCGCCTTATTCTACATTGTGTTGATTTATCTCCAATCTATTCTAAAAATGATCCTTATAAAGATTTTTTGACACTTCGTCATGAATTTGAAACTTATAGTCCTTCTTTGGCGGCTAAACCCTTTTTTATAGTGGCTACCAAACTTGACCTTTGGCAAACCAAACAGGTATTTTATGATTTTAAATCTATCTTTGACCAACAGGGAATACCAGTTTTTGGTATCTCTTCACTGACCAGGGAAGGGATTGACCAGCTACTTGATGCAATTATTGAATTTTTAAAAAATGCTCCGGAAATCTTTGCTGAGGCAACTGTTTTTAATTCTAAAAATACCGTCTTGGATTTGCCTCAACCCCGTCACTATCGGTTTGCAACTCCCTATCTCGATCGTTTGATAGCTGAAATTGATTGGAATTCTGAAAATGCTCTTTCAATTTTTAATAGAAAGTTAATTGATTCTGACTTCTTAAAATACTTTTCTGCTATAAAACCTGGGTCGGTAGTAGAAATTGGTGATAGGAATTTTACTTGGAGTGGTAAAAAACTCGGTAATCAGCAATTCACTCCAAAATGAACAAAATAATAAACCAATGAGAAGAATTGATTTTATTAAAAATAGTCAATTGGTCGTTATAAAAGTCGGGAGTTCATTGCTAGTTAAAAATTTTATTTTGGACCTTTCCCGATTGGAGAAATTAGCTCTGAATATCCACCAGCTTCGTGAGAAGGGTAAGAAGGTTATATTAGTAACATCGGGAGCCATGGCCTGTGGTATGAGTCGTTTAGGATTTAACCAAAAAAGGAATGACATCCCATTTAAACAGGCCATGGCAGCGGTGGGACAGGGTATCCTCATGCAGAATTATTGTCAGGTATTTTCTCAAATTGGCATTCCCGTTGCCCAGATATTGCTGGCACCGGAAGATGTTCATAACCGACATAAATATTTAAACGCTCGAAATACTTTTCAAACTCTTCTGGATTTAAACGTTCTTCCGATTGTTAACGAGAACGACACCGTTGCCATTGCCGAATTAAAATTTGGGGACAATGACCGGTTGTCAGCCCTGGTGGCTTCACTAACCAATGCCCAACTTCTAATCATCCTTTCTGACATTGAGGGACTGTTTACCTCTGATCCCAAAAAGAATTCCCAAGCAACCCTCATTAAAGAAGTGGAAAGGATTGATGAAAATATTGAAAGAATGGCTGGTCAGGAAGAAAGTAATATTTCAACCGGTGGAATGAAAAGTAAAATTATGGCAAGTCGTATGGCCACCTTTTCCGGAATTGGCGTAATCTTAGCTTTGGGTAAAGATTTTTCCATAATTCAAAGGATATTTGCCGGTGAGGAGGTAGGAACATTCTTTTACCCCCAAACAAAAGCTTTAAAAAACCGAAAACGTTGGATTGCTTTTGGGATGATAGCTCGAGGACGAGTTATTATCGATCAAGGAGCCTACCTCGCCCTGTTGCAGAATAAAAGTCTGTTACCGGCCGGTATCAAAGAAGTAGAGGGTATTTTTGACTCGGGTGATTGTATCGAAGTCATAAATGAAGAAGGACAATTGGTCGCCAAGGGTTTAGTGAATTTTTCGTCAGCCGAATTGAAAAAAATTCGTGGTTTGCATACTATTGAGTTACAAGATATTTTTTTTGATAAAGAGATTAATGATGAAGTGATTCATGTTGATAATTTAGTATTATTCAATCGGGGAGAGAAAGAGAATGATTGAAGATATGAAAGTTCAAGCTCAGAAAGCAAAAAAGGCTGCTCAGTTGCTTGCCAATGCTTCAACTCAGAAAAAAAATGATTTTCTGGAGCTGCTGGCTCAATGTTTAGAAAAAGAACAAATTAGAATTGAACAGGAAAATCAGAAAGATGTAAAAATTGCTATAAAGAACAATCTAAAACCAAATTTAGTTGATCGCTTATTAA
>JAGPGC010000187.1 GCA_018056205.1 Candidatus Atribacteria bacterium
AATTGTGAGTTAGAATTAGCTCAATTAACAACCAATGATCCAACAAAATTATCGTTAAGTCGAATTCAATACTCACTTCTTTGCCATCCTAAAGGTGGGATAATAGACGAAATATTGGTTTATAGATTAAAAGATGAATTTCTTTTAGTGGTAAACGCTGCTAATACGGTTAAAGATTATGAATGGATTAAATCTCACCTGAAGGGATCAGCAAAAGTGGAAGATCTAACCAATTCGATAGCTTTAATAGCTATCCAAGGTCCGGAATCAGAAAAAATTGTAAGAGAATTAGAACCAATAGCTGATTGCTATTGACTTTTCAAATGCGTGTGCTATATTATCGGCAAAAGTGAATAGAGGAAATGGCTGTGAAGGGGAATAGTAAAGGAAAGGGGAGACACCAGAAAACCGGTGGGTGATGAGAACCGGTGTTTTTGTTCCTTGAATCCACCCTGGAGCTGTGGGAAGAATTATGGTTTCTCCGCAAAGAGCGTTAGATTATTGAGGGTGGTTTTCCACTGAAAAGGGTGGCACCGCGAGCAAGCTCTCGCCCCTGAGGGTGAGGGCTTTTTTGTTTTTATTGTTAATTATTTATGCTTACATAATCAACTAATAGAGCTGAATAAGGAGGTAAGTTTATGAAAACGTCTTTTTTAATGACTCCAGGACCAACTCAAGTTCCACCACGGGTCTCCTTGGCTATGGCTCAGGAGATCATGCATCACCGAGTTCCTGCTTTTGGAGCTCTTTTGAAGGATATCACCGAAAAATTACAGTATGTATTTCAAACTCAAAATGATGTTTTAATTTTTCCTGGAGCAGGAACCGGAGCAATGGAAGGAGCTGTGGAAAATTTCTTTTCTCCTGGCGATAAGGTTGTATTTGGAGTAATTGGAGAATTTGGTGATCGATGGGCTAAAATTGCCGAAATATTTGGATTGCAACCAATTCGTTTAGGAGGTGAATGGGGGAAAGCAGTTACAGCTCAAGATATCGATCTCCTCCTTAGTAGCGAAGCAGGGAAGGACGTAAAAGGCGTTTTTATTACCCATAATGAAACTTCTACCGGGGTATATTCAGATCTTAAATCAATTGGAGAAGTTTGCCAAAAACATGATGTTCTTTATTTGGTTGACGCAGTGAGTTCGTTAGTAGCAATTGACTGTAAGACTGATTTATGGGGAATTGATGTTGTTATCACTGCATCACAAAAAGCTTTAATGACCCCTCCTGGTTTGTGCTTCTTTAGTGTGAGTAAAAAGGGATGGGAATATAATCAGGTTGCAAAATGTCCAAGGTATTACTGGGATTTAGCGAGTGCACTAAAATCGCTCAAAAAACCAACCCCTGAAAATCCTTATACCCCTGCGGTCACATTGTTATTTGGTTTAAATGAAGCCTTGAACATGATTAAACAAGAAGGTCTGGAAAATATTTTCAAACGGCACCTACAGTTGTCTAAAATGTTTCGGGCTGGGGTGGAAGCTCTCGGTTTAGAATTAATGGTTAAAGATGAAAAAATTGCATCACCGGCGGTCACTTCGATTATTGTTCCTGAAGGGATTGAAGCTGGGAAAATAACCGGATTTTTCCGTAATAGTGGAATAGTAATCACCGGCGGTCAAGGGCAATTGAAAGGGAAAATTATCCGGGTTGGTCACTTAGGATATGTAGATGCTTTTGATATTTCGAATACTTTAATCACTTTAGGACGAGCCTTTAAGTCTCAAGGAAAAATTTTAAATATCGAAGCGGCTCTTAGTAAAGCTTGGGAGGTTTATGACCATGAATGAAGAAATTCGAGTTTTGTGTGCTGCTGGGGTACCGGAGGATATGGCAAAACGATTAAGCGATGCAATTGGACCGGTTACTATTCTTAAGTCAGACGACGAAAATGAAATCATTCGTGAAATTCAAGATAAACAGGTTTTTGTGGTTCGTTCAAAACCAAAAGTAACAGCGAGTATAATTAATAATGCACCGGAATTAAAAGTTGTTGCACGACCAGGGGTTGGAACCGATAATATCGATAAAGAAGCCTGCAAAAATAAAGGGATTAAAGTTATTAACACTCCCGAGGCTTCTGCAACAAGTGTCTCCGAACTCACTATTGGTTTAGCTATTAGCCTATTAAGGTACACTTTTACCACTTGTAACCTTTTAAAGTCTGGTGATTGGGCAAAAAATAAATATACCGGTCGAACTATAGAAGGAAAGGTTTGGGGAATTATTGGTTTTGGGGGTATTGGCCGAAGAGTTGCAAATATTGTAAAAGCAATGAATGCTCAAGTTATTGCTTATGATCCCTATATTCCTGAAGAACAATTTCAGAAGTATGAGGTAAAGCGGGCGATTCGCTTGGAAGATTTATTATCAGTCAGTGATATAGTTTCTCTCCATGTCATAATGAGTGACGAGACTAAGGGAATGATTTCAGCAGAAGCTATTCAATTAATGAAAAGGGGATCTTATTTAATTAACACTTCTCGGGGTAAAGTAATAGATCAAAAAGCTCTTATGCAGGCATTGGTAAGTGGTCACCTTGCTGGCGCTGCCTTAGATGTTTTTGAAACCGAACCTCCTAACGATAAAGAATTGATCTGTCTGGATAATTTAATATGTACTCCTCATATAGGGGGTTCTACCG
>JAGPGC010000024.1 GCA_018056205.1 Candidatus Atribacteria bacterium
CACAAAATCGGGACCAAGTTGTGCATACTTCAGGAGTGCAACTATTCATAAGGAAAGTGAAACCAACAAGGGAAACGACTAAAATAATTAAAATTAAAATTTTTATGAAATGATATAATTTAAAACTGAAGACCTTTCCCCCTCCTTTAAAAATCAAACTACTTATATATTTAAATATGAAAAATATGGAATAGGGTTAACAGGAGGGTTAAGAGGGGAATAAAAAAAGACCACGGAATCTAACGAACCTTCCTACCTTCATCTCACCAAGGAAATTATATGGCCACTCAACACCCTCAGTGTTTCAGAACTGGACTTCCATCTCTCCTGGTAGAGAGGTTTCGAACACTCACTTTCACAAGGGAGGTTCTTTTTTCCAATCCTCCGGTTCTCCGATTCCTCAGAATCCGTGGTGTTATTATATTATCTTTAACTTACAAAAATGTCAAATTGTAGATGATTAAAAAAACCTTGATTAAAGCCATTTATCAATGGATAAAATTTTTAAAAACCTTACTTGACCAGTAAAACGCAATTCAAAACAAAAAACTTTAGCCTCCTTTCTTCTTGACCTATTCGATCCTCTTTTAAATTTCAGGATACCTTCTTTCTGGCTCGCGAATTTTTCCATTGTTTCCAATTTCATAAATTGTTCCTAAGGAAGCTTCGGTATCAAGATAATAAAATTCATCCTCATCGAATTTTCCACTTTGAATGACTTCAACACCCTTTTTCTTAAACTCTTCAAGGGCTTTTTGGCAATCCTCATAATATAATTTTATATGGTGCAAGCCTTCGCCTTTTTTCTCCAAAAACTCGTCGTAGACGCTTCGACCAGTTAGTGGCTGCATGAGTTCAATTTGAATGCTTCCAGCCCAGGTAACCGCGAGGAGATATTTATGGTCAGAAGGTTTTCCTCTTACCATAGAATCTCGGACGTCTGGAGGCCCAAAGGTGTAAATATCCCAAGGTCCAATATGAAAAGTTTCCAAGAAGTATTTCATCGCAGCATCAAGATCTTTTACTACATGAGCAACTTGGATGACATCGCCATCTTTCATACTTTTTACCTCTCTTTCATTGAAATATCAGTATAATATTAATATGTTGCCTCCATCTATTAAGCCAATTAATGACTAGAAATTGCTTTTTTTCGAGATTTGGCTTTTTCATTAAAGTAATTTATTGCAAGGACTGCAATGATAATAAAACCCCACATGGCTCTAATGAAAAAAGGATCCATACGTAACAAATTAACCCCACTGGATATAACTTGTAGAATAACAACTGAAACGACCACACCAGACACCTTACCAACTCCTCCAGAAGGGTCTACACCACCTAAAAAGCAAGCAAGGATAGCAACTAAGAGATAGGATTCGGCATAGTTGGCTTTTACCGAGTTGAGCTGGCCAATCATGATGAAGGCAGTAATAGCTGAAAAAAGAGACGAGAGCAAGAATCCCTTAAGAATAATGGATTTGGTATCGATATTTGAAAATTTAGCTGCTGTATAATTGGAACCTAACATGTACAGACTGTAACCAAAAGTTGTTTTATCCAAAATAATGTGTAAGATAAAAGTGAAAATAACAAATATATAAAATGGTATTGGGATTCCAAGGAATAAGCCATTTCCTATGGTAATTAGAGACTTAGGGAAACCGGTTAGAGTATATCCCTTGGTGAGAACAATATTTACTCCATTTAAAAGGGTCATAGTGCCGAGCGTTGCTAACATATCGGGCACCCTTAAATAACCTGTTAAAAAACCACTCAAAAGACCAGCACCCATAGCGGCAAGAATACCCATGGCCATTGAAATTAAGACCAACAATCCTGATGCTTCTATAGGATTCCCCCCAGTGAGAGAGCGAAGTGCCAGAGCGGTGATTATTCCGGTAAAGTTAGCAGTGGCAATGATTCCTAAGTTAATTCCACCGCTCAAAATGGGAATCATCATTCCCAAGGAAAGGAAAGCGAGTAGTGGAAGCTGGTAGGCCATGGATCGAAAATTCGCCATGGTTGGGAAACGAGTCGGATTGAGTATTATCATGACAACAACAATAAGAATCAATATAGCATAGAGGGAAAGGTTGGGAATATTTTTTTTCATACCCGTTCCACCACCTTTTCATCGACATGAACTTTGATCCGGCTCTTTTGTTGACGAATTTTTTGTACTGCACTAATTGTAATACTGATGACAATAACTGTACCAACGAAAACATTAAACCAATAGGTCGATATTTTTAAGAGAGTAAGGCCATTGTTCATGATGGCAAAAAGCATAATACCAAGGAAAGTACCTATAACCGAACCACCTCCACCAAAAACACTCGCACCTCCCAGAAACACGGCAGCAATGACATTTAATTCTTGTCCAACAATGATATTCGGAATTGCTGATTGGACAATGGCGGCATGGACAATTGCGGCAATACCTGAGAGGAAACCAATAAAACTAAAGGCAAATAGCTTGGTTCGGAAAACGTTTATACCCACTCTTTCGGCAGCAACCTCATTTCCACCAACTGCATAGATATTTCTCCCAACACTGGTATATTTTAAAATATACCAACCTAAAATGAGCACCAATATCCAAATCAGAGGCATCAAAGTGAAGCCATAAGTTACGTTATTCTCATTAACGAAGTTTCCAATCTTGATATTAGCAAATTCTCGAAACATGGGATGAATCACAAAAATTACTTCACCTTTGGAAAAAACATAGAGAAGACCATAGTATATATTTAAAGTAGCTATGGTAATGATGACGGTGGGAACACGAAAATAGTGGACCAGGATACCATTAAAACTCCCCATCAGCGTCCCCAGGGCAGCAGCGACTAAAAAGGCTAAGACGATGTTCCCTCCCCATTTCAGAGTCATGATGACTACGACATATTCTACAACCTGGGCAATAGCAGTAAATGAAACGTCGGGCGAACCACTTAAAATGAGAACAAACAATACCCCTACTGCCATGATGCCAATAACAGAAAAGCTTTTCAATAGATCAAAGATATTTTCAGCAGTTAAAAATCGAGGATTGAAGATGGTTATTATTATACACAGGAGAATGATGACCAAGGCAATGTAAAATTCGGTTTGTTTCAAAAGTTTATTCATGAGATTGAATTCACTCCATCAATCATTTCGATACACTCACAGTTTCGCTCATTTCGACTAACCGCTGTATCTCTGCTTCGGTAACATCGGCGGCATCAATTTGTTTGAAAATGCGCCCGTTTCTCATAATAGCTATTCGATTGCAGTTATTAACAACCTCAGGGATTTCATCAGAGATGAAAATAATTCCAACGTCCTTATTAGCCATTTCTCGAACAATACTATGTATGCTGCTTTTTGCGGCAATATCAATTCCAACTGTTGGACTGTCTAAAATGAGAATTTTGGGTTGGACTGATAACCATTTGGCAATAACTACCCGTTGCTGGTTCCCACCAGAAAGTGTTTGCACGGGTATTTCAGGATTAGCAACTTTGATTTCAAGTTCATTTATCCAAGTGTCAACTGTGGTGTCCCATTTTTTTGAATCAATCAAATTAAAGTTGCCCAAAAGGCGTTTAATAATTACTGTTACAATATTTTCACTCACCGATTTTTTCATTATCAAGCCTTGTTCTAATCGATTTTCAGGAACATAGCCAATTCCAGCTTGTATGGCATCTTTTACTGATCGGATATGAACCTCTTTTCCTTCAACAAAGATTTTTCCGCTATCAGCTGGATCCATACCAAAAAGAGCGAGAGCTAATTCTGTTCTTCCCGAACCCAGCAGTCCAGTTATACCGAATATTTCACCATGATGAAGAACGAAGGAAATGTCTTTAAAATTGTTACTCTTGGAAAGGTTTTGTACTTCAAGTAATTTTTTTTGAGTTTGAATCGATTTCTGGTTTCGAGAATAGGTTATTTCTTTTCCTGTCATCAAGTAAATTAATTTTTCATTGGTTATTTCTTGCCGAGGCAAAGTTGCAACATTTTGACCGTCTCGAATCACGGTGACCCTTTCGGCTATCTCTAAAACTTCATTGAGTTTATGGCTCACAAACATAACAGATATTCCTTTTTGTTGAAGGTCTTTCACTACAACAAAAAGCTGATCAATCTCTTTTTTTGTCAGTGCCGAAGTTGGCTCATCAAGGATTAAAAAACGAAGGTCACTGGTTAAAGCACGGCAGATTGCCACCATTTGTTGGTTTGCTACCGAAAGATTACCGACCTGTTCATTTAGGTCAAGCTTAATTTTAATTTTATCGGTTGCTAAACGAGCGATTGATTCAATTTCCTTCCAGTTGAGAATTTTTTTCTTTTTTTCTACCAACTGGCTATAGGCGATGTTTTCAGCAACCGTGAGGTTGGGAAATAGAGCGAAATCCTGGAAAATGACTTGTATTCCCATATTAATAGAATCAATAGAGCGGAGATGTTTATATATTTGATCTTTAATCCAAATTTCTCCTGAATCCGGCTGAAGGTTCCCCGAAATGATTTTGATCAAAGTTGACTTCCCCGAACCATTTTCTCCAACCAAACAATGAATTTCTCCTTTGCCAATGGAAAAATCAACGCCTTTTAAGGCTTGAACTCCGCCAAAACTTTTACTGATATTGGAAAGACGTAAAAAGTCAATCATATTATCACGTCATTTCATCATTTTTGATAAAGGTTTTTCTAAGGAACATGGTTTATTTAATACTAAATAAGTTTTGAGTAATCATTGATATCTTTTCATTTAATGAACATAAGTAGGGATGAGTCTTTTTTCCAATAACTATGGGCTGTCTGTATACAGTATAATTTGGACGGCTATTAGTGATAAAAGATGATTCTATTATTCATTTTTAAGTCGGTTCAATTATTAAATAAAAACGGTCTTCCATACTTCAAATATGGAAGACCGACAGAGTTAAAACTTAATTTAGAAATCGTAATCCTTCATGTTTTCTTTGGTCACTATGAGTGGTTTGTCAAATAGAACATTAATACCATCAATTTTTGGCTTTCCGATATTGGGGATATCTATTCCATCGACAATTTCAGCAGATTTCCCTTCAAGTATTAATTTTGCCAGGTAAACCATGACATAGCCGGCTTCACCAGGATCCCAGAGAATTGAATAATCCATTGAACCATCTTCCAAAAATTGAGCAGCTTGGTTTGGTGAAGTGGTCCCAATGACGGTAACTTTATCCTGTAATCCTTTTTCACGGACCGCCTGAGCAGCACCAGGTGCCCCCTGGCTCCCGTAGCATAGGAAGCCTTTTAGATCAGGGTTAGCGGTAAGGATTTCTAAGGCTGTTTGACGAGCTAAATTTTGATCTTCTGAAACTGGATAACGATCGGCTACTTGAACTAAATTGGGGTATTTTTCTTTAGCCAGTGCTATAGCAGCATCAGCCCAGATATTGTGAGCGGGAACAGTTAGAGATCCAACAAAAACCACAAAATTCCCACTATCACCCATTTTTTCAACCAGGAGCTCCATTGATTTTTCTCCGAACTTAATGTTATCGATCATTTCCACATCGTAGTCAGCATTGACTTGATTGGGAGATTCATGGGTAATGACAGCAATATTTTGTTCTTTGGCGCGGGCGAAAACTGGTTCACAGGAACTGGCATTGTTGGGAACGACTAAAACTGCATTGACACCCTGGTTAATAGCGTCTTCAATTAAGCGGACTTGTTCGGCTTCATCAGCTGATGCGGGTGCTTGTTGATATACTTCAACTTCAAAATCGACCTTGGCTTTGTTGAGACCATTTTCAAGCTGGTTAAACCATGGGGAACGAAGTTTCGGGATTGAAACCATGGTATATTTTTCAGCTGCGAAGACACCTACGGTCATTACCAAAACGAAAACGAAAAGCAACGCAGGAATGTAACGGGAAAATTTGGCTCTTTTCATTTAAAAACCCCCCTTTATAAAACAAGATATTTTTTGAAGACAATTACATTTAACTATGGCTGAATGAAACTGTCAAGACGATATTATAATTCAATGGAACAGAGCCTTTTTGAGTTGGTTTATAATTGCTTCTCAAAAGCCTAATTGGCAATCCGCACCGATTCAATAAAGTGTTTTTCGATTGGCAAAAAAGTGTCCCAAAGTGAATCCTTGGCAGCTACAAAAATGAGCAGATTTTCTTGCTCGACGGTAATATTTTCAAAAAAGTAAAATCGCGCTCGAACTTTATTTTGAACGTAGTGCCCTTCAGTAAATTTGGCCATTTTGTTGTCAATGATGAGGCTATTTTCCTGATCAATAATAAAATCTTCTTTTACTGCATCAAGAGAGGTTACTTTTGTTATCGAAATGACGGCATCGGGAAAATTGGGGTCTTCACCAATATACCATCCGCCGAGATTGAGACTATCGGTTTCCAGGGATTTCCAGTTAAGAGGTACTTCGAAGACAAGGTTTCCTCTTTGGGCGGAAACCCAATTATTGGTCGCAGTAGAATTGAGATTTTCATTTTGGACTTGAGGAGAAAATGCCATAAAAATCGATTGAATTTCTTCATCATTGAGGACTCGATTATAAACTCTCACTTCGTCGATAAGTCCGTCAAAGAATTCAGAATAGCCAGCTGGATTGTCTCCTAAAGTAAAGGTATTGCCACTTATCACACCAGTTCCACCGGCGGTTCCATAAGAAAATTTTTCTCCATTTTTATAAAAAAGAACATCAGTTGGGGTAAATAAGACTGCAAGAAACTGCCATTGGTTTAAATCAACACTTTGTCCGGTAATCCAATTAGAACCACCGATAAAAACGCTCCATCCATCGTTTTCAACCAGGAGTGAGCGGTCAAATCCACCATCATCCTGAGACCATACCTGTCTACGGCCACTACCCGAGCGGGGATATGCCCAGCAAGTAATTGACAATTCTGGTATTTTTTCCGGATTGATATCAAGAGGCGTTATAACTGTACTGTCTATTCCATTAAAATCATATGCCTTTCCAATTTTCCCCAGTACGATTTGGGTTGAGGTTGGGATTCCATGTTTCCCTGAGCCGCTCATATCTTGCGCGTCATTATCAAGAGGGAGATAAAGAACCAAACCATTTTCCGGAGAGAGTGCACCAATTGGTGGGGATGGTGATAATATCGGTGATTCTTGATCAATCACTGTAAAGGGCTCGCTGATTGCTAATCGGGTATATCCGTTGATAAAGAACCTAACATTGTATTCTCCGGGTTCGGAGGGAACCTCAAATGTGAGCAAACCATCTTTTTTTCCTTCGGTATATTGCCAGGTCAAATAATCCCGGTCAGAGGCATCTTTTTTATATAAACCTATCCAATCTCTTTGATTGGTCGAGGCGTTCGAGAAAGTTACCGTTATGGTTTCATCAGGCGTAAATACTCTATTGTTTAGTGACAGGATGGGTTGGGGAAGAGTTACTTTAAAGGACACCGAGGCAATTTCTTTTCCATTGGAATCGGTGTCGTGCATGCGAAAATCATATTCTCCTGGATTAGAAGGTGCGGTAAAAACCATCTCTCCTTGAGTTTTCCCGGATAGATATTGATAGGTTAAATCATGTTGATCGTTTACTTTTTCATCACCGTGGGGAATATCGGAAGGAATGATGCCAATCCAAGCATTGGATTCAAGTCCCGGAGGAGCAAAAAATAGGAGTTTAATTTCTTCGCCGGGAAAGAAATTATTTTTTTCTAGCTGGAGTTTGGATTGATTGGTTGATTTTTTTACAGAGAAAACAGCGCTTTTGCTGAGCAAATTCATCCCGTCATTTTCAAAGATACGAACGTTGTATTCTCCTTCTTCTTCGGGAGCAGAAAAAGTGATGGTTCCAGAAGTTTTCCCATCTAAATATTTCCAAGTTAGGTAATCGCGATCAGAAGAAGAACTTTTGTATAATCCAATCCAGTCTTTTGGGTTTCCCGGTGCTCCCTTATATTCAATACTAAATTCAGTGGCTGGCAAAACTGGTTGTTTTGGTATGTTGATGGTTACACCTTTTTCTGGTAGAGTAATTTTAATCGAATCTAAAATTTGATTGAAAACTGGTTCAGCCTCAGGCCATAGAGGGTAACGGCTTCCTGCTAAAAAGCCAAATGATTTGTCAGCAATTAAAGGAGTTTTGGAAAGAAATAGCCAAATTTTAATATTTGCGTTTTGAATACATCCTTCTATAAAGCGAAAAGGAATTTCACTGAATATTTTTTCACTTTCACGGTCAATGGTAATATAGTCTAATTGGTCTTCGATATTAACAGTAGTTATAATTGCTAAAGCAACGTCGGGATCGGAGGGATCACCTTGGTACCAGCCAACCACTTCTTCATCGGGGGGAGTGGGCTGCCAATTTTTGGGAATTGATAAACTAACATAGTCAGTAGTTATATTTTCCCAATCTTCCACTTCAACTTTTATTTTTTTGACTTCAAAAATTTCACTTTTACCCAGTAAATTCATGCCATCATCAGCAAAACCCCGGAATTGATAAGCTCCTTCTTCTGCGACGGGATTGAAAATGAGTGAACCCTCGTTTAAGCCGTTTAAATACTGCCATTCTATATAATCCCGATCGGAAGCATCAGCTTTATATAGCCCAATCCAGTTTTTGGGGTTTGATGAACCCGATCTGAACTCTATGGTAATTGTTTCACCAGGGCGAACCGGTAAAGATCCCACGTTTATTATCAGGTTTTGTTCGCTTTCTTGGGCGAAAAGAAAGGAACTGATAAAAGGCATGGTAATCAAGAACAAAACAAGGATAAACGATTTGAAAAACCATCGTGATGAATACATTCGATTTCCCTCCTTCAGGTCATTTGTGAGAAATAAATCGGATTTCAGGAACTAAGACTTAGTAGTACTATTTCTATTATAATGATTGAGAGTTAAAAAAAAGTAATCTGCTACAATTATTTTTTCTCATTTTTTAAAAAGTACGATAAAATTGAGAAGAAAGAATTTGATCGATTGCCTATTATTTAAGTAAAATAGTTTAAAATTATCCTATTTTGGGGGAATATAAATTGATCAACCTACCAGTTTTTCAAGTCGATGCCTTTACCGACAAACCCTTTATTGGAAATCCAGCTGCAGTGTGTTTGTTGATGGAAGAAAAAAGTGATGAATGGATGCTGAATGTGGCTCGAGAAATGAATTGTTCTGAAACAGCATTTTTATTGAATAAAGAAATGGGGATATCTTTGAGGTGGTTTAACCCCAAAGCCGAAGTTGGTTTGTGTGGTCATGCAACCTTGGCCAGTGCCCATGTTCTCTGGGAAAAAGGAGTTATTCCCAGAAATGAGGAAATTTTATTTTTCACCAAGGGAGGTTTATTAACAGCTCAATTTAAAGAGGGCTGGATAGAGCTTAATTTTCCTGCTATTGAAGAAAAAAAAGTGCTTCCCACAGAAATATTGCTTGATGCCCTGAAAGTTCCGGTCCTTTATGTTGGAAAAAGTAAATACGATTACTTGGTTGAAATTGAGACCGAAGAGATATTAAAAGACATGAACCCAGATTTTGAAACCTTAAAAATAGCAGTTCCTCGTGGAGTTATCGTTACTTGTCAATCTGATCGACCGGAATATGATTTTATTTCTCGGTTTTTTGTTCCTTCTTTGGGAATCAATGAAGACCCGGTAACCGGATCGGCTCATTGTGTATTGGGCCCTTACTGGCAGAAAAAACTCAATAAGTCCGAATTTATTGCCTACCAAGCTTCGGAGCGAGGTGGGGTTATCAAGGTTAAAGTTGAGGATGATCGAGTCTACATCAGCGGTAAAGCGGTTACTGTTACCGATGGAGTTCTCTTGGTGTAGCTTTCAAAAAAAAGATTTGACTGGGTGCTATTTTGAAAGGATGAGTTTTTCAAAGCATCAAATGACGAAACTTCAGAATAAGGATATTTTTCCTTATCACCGTATTTTTATTGGCCATAGTCTTTATACGGATCATTGATCTCTGAGTGTTTCTTCGGTTTCAGGAAGTTTTTCTTTGCTAACCAGCGCCAGAATACCTCCTATGATAAATAAAATTCCCGGAACGACAAATCCGATAAAAAGAAAAATATACCCAGCAATGGCGGCAATAAGGAGAAAAATCCCTGCTAATTGATGCTTTTTTTTCACATTTATTCCGGCAATTAAACCAACTATAGCAAAAATCAGAGCTCCGATGCCTCTTGCTATTGCCATATTCCCAAATAAGGGTAGTAGGCGATGAATGTTCATAGGAACATCAACTTGGTTTGGTATTATGGTTCCAACAAATTGCATAGCGATTCCGGCAATTATAACCACAGCAGAAAAAATCATCCCTAAAATGCCACCAACTATTCCTAATATTGTGGCAGTATTTTTCATGCAACGAACCTCCTAATCATTTCTTGGTATAGAGTTTAACTGATTAGAGCTTTTCTTTAAATAGGAAAAGGAAAAGGGAATAAATAATATTCGACTTTGAATTATCAGATGAGATCCTCATATCCTCGAAAAACGAAAGCTCAAGATAACTTTAGTATTTATATAAAACTAAATTTTCATTAAGACAAATTCATTTTTATTAACTTTTTATCAATTCAAGATCTTCGAATAGATATAAAAAAGAAAAATTAACACTATTAAAATTCTTAAAAATGACGATATTTGTATAAAATAGAAGATAGTTTTTTATTATTAAAAGGAGAGCATTAGTAGTGAAAACAAGATATTCTAACTTTTACTCTTTTTTGGCTTGATTTTTATACTTTAACTATTACAACATTGATTAATTTATTCCTTATTCCTATTTCAGCAAAGGGATAAGTTATAAACTCGGTTTTTAGCTTTGAGGTGAGGAGGAAAATCTAAGATGATTATTGGTACTTGTTTTATAAACAAAAAAATTTGGTTGATCTTTCTTTTTTGCGGATTTCTCAGTGTATTTTTCGGATTGAGTGCTATTAATCCAAGCTGGATGGCATTAGCTAACCCGGAGAACGATACAAAAGTCACCTATCATACCATGAGGATTAATGATGAAGAAATGAACTATTCAGCAACGGTTGGTTTCATCCCGATTATTGATCAAAAAAACCAAACCGAGCAAGCTCGAATTTTTTATATTGCCTATAACCGACAAGGAATTGAAAATTCAGAAAAACGTGCAGTTACTTTTGCCTTTAACGGAGGACCGGGAGCGGCATCAATGATGCTTCATCTGGGAGCTTTAGGTCCACGAGTAGTGGAAAAAAGTGCCGATGGAACCAAATTGATAGCTCCACCTTTTCGATTGGTTGATAATCCCAATACTCTATTAGATGTCACTGACCTGGTTTTTATTGATCCAATTGGCACTGGGTATAGTCTAATGACCGGGGGAGCTGATCCAACTCAGTTTTGGGGAGTCAGTGAAGATGTTCGGTGTATTGCACAATTTATACAATCCTACTTGAATCAAAACGGACGGAGCACATCACCGGTTATTATCGCTGGAGAAAGTTATGGAGGAGTTCGGGGATCAGGATTAGCCAAAGTTCTTCAAGATATTGGAGTTTATCCCTCTGGATTGATATTCATATCTCCAGTTTTTGATTTAGGAACGATTCAGTGGAGCTCATTAGACGATCGTGCTTTAGCGCTCACCATTCCTACTTATGCAG
>JAGPGC010000188.1 GCA_018056205.1 Candidatus Atribacteria bacterium
GAGTGGCAATCGACCCCGTGCTTGCTCAGTCAGCAATCAAGGCTTTGGAGTGTGATCCCGCCTCAGCATTTGGTGGAATTATTGCCTTCAATCAAACTGTAGACCATGATACCGCAATGGTTTTCAAAAACTTGTTCATTGAAGTGGTTATCGCTCCCGAATATCAACCTGAAGCTTTGAAAATCTTTGAGAGTAAGAAAAATTTAAGAATTTTAAAAGCTCCTCTAAGCATCCCGCCTAAGTATGATATCAAAAAAATAGATGGCGGCTATCTAGTTCAAAATTCTGACCGGATCAGCTACGATCCCAATCAACTAAAAACCGTTACCACCCTTTCGCCCAATGAAACAGAAAAGGAAAGCCTCTTATTCGGATGGATAGTAGCTAAGCACGTTAAATCCAACGCTATCATTCTTACCCAAGGATTACAAACCGTTGGAATTGGTGCTGGTCAGATGAGCCGAATTGATTCGCTGAAAATAGCTTGTATGAAAGCGGGGGGGAAAGAAGTTGGATCAGTACTAGCTTCCGATGCCTTTTTCCCCTTTCCAGACGTAGTGGAAGCCGCAGCCGAGCACGGAATTACCGCCATAATCCAACCGGGTGGCTCAATTCATGACCAAGATTCAATCGAGGCTTGTAACCGTTTGGGCATTAGCATGGTCTTTACTGGAATCCGCCATTTCCGACATTGAAAAAGTAGTTACGAGTAATAATTTTTAAAAGTAATTAGTGATGAGTAATTACTAATTCGAATAAATTACGATTATAAAAATAAATGGGAAAGGTTTGTTAAATAAAGCGGATTTTCTTCAGATAATGTTATGTAGTTGCCAAAATATATATAAGAACGAATTCCGCCCGAGAGTTTAATAAGAACGGGCGGAATTTTGATTGCGGTTGATGCGCCTTGAAACCTCGTGCATTAAATCCTTCATGGAGAAGTAGCTCTTAATATATTTATCATAGTAAAATTGATAAATTTCATGGTTTTCTTTATTAGGATAAATTTGTCCCGATATTTGGACCATCTTCAAGGTAGCATCGGGAATGGTATTATAAAAGCCAGCCCCTACTGCAGCATAAATGGCAGTTCCAAGTGTACTGGCTTCTTCAACAGTTGTTAAATAAATGGGGATATCCGTTACATCGGCATGTATCTGTAACCAAAGCTTGCTTCGGGCACCACCACCGCTAGCATACATTTCCTGGGCTTCAAAACCATCCTGAGCTAACACTTTAAGAATATGAAAAGTCCCATAAGCTGTTCCTTCATACATAGCTCTAAGCAAATGGGCTTTGGTATGACTAAGGGATAGACCCCATATTGCCCCCCGCGCTAAGGGATCTTGATAAGGGCTACGATTCCCCTGAAAATTATCAAGAACAATTAACCCATCAGAACCAGGTGATACTTGAGCAGCAATTTTATCTAATATATCAAAAAGGCTTTCTCCCATTTCGCTTGCTTCCCGGCATTCTTGAGTAGCAAAATTATCACTAAACCATTTGATAATCGAACCAGTAGAACTTTGACCGCCTTCCAAAATCCACATGTCGGGAAGAACCGCTCCCTGAAAAGGACCCCAAATTCCCTTACTGAATATTGGAGTTTCCGATAATGCCATATGGCAGGTAGAGGAACCAATAACTATTGCCAAACGTTGTGGGTGAACTACATCTAACCCAACCATGGCAGCATAGGCATCAATGCCTCCTTGAATTACTGGAATACCTGGGATAAGGCCAAGTTCATGAGCAGCACGTTTAGTTAGCTCACCAACCGGTTTTCCTACCGGAATTAACTCCCGTGGCCATTTTTGGAGAACTTCTTCAAAATTTAAATCTCTCAATAAGGATATGGGCCAACCGTCCTCACTTAGACAATAGTTCCACTTGCATATGGCGTTGTTAAGCGATGTTACCCAACGATCGGTAAGCTTAAAAACTACCCAGTTTTGGCATTCAACAATAAAATCAGAATTGATAAAAATATCCGGTAAATTTTCTTTAAGCCAAAGAGCTTTGGGAATCATCCACTCTGGGGATTCATGACCACCAGCATATTTTAAAATTGGGTTTTCGGTTGCATTAATCCGCATGGCCTGTTCAAATGCTCTCACATCCATCCACAAAATTGCCCGGTATTTGGGGTTACCAAAACGATCTACCGGCAAGACAGTACAAGAACTAGCACTTACACTGATTGAGGCAATGTCTTCCGGTTTAACTTCACCATCATAAATACAGCGTCGAACCGTATCTTGAACTGCTTTCCACCAATCCATAGGATCCTGTTCCGCCCACCCTGGACGGGGATGATATTCGGGATAAGAATAAAACGAAAGTGCTACAATATTTCCTCTTAAATCAAATATCCCACTTCGTAAACCCTGTGTTCCAACATCAATACCAAGAAAATAAGGCGCTTTGGTTTCTACCATAATCTTACCCTCCGGATATCCAAACTTTAAAAAACCAACAAAAAATAAAAATAATCTTAATTATTGGTATTTAGATTTTCAAATTCTTTTTATAATTATGACATAAATGAAGTGATATTGAACACTTTTTGGAATTTTTTTATTAAATTTGATTTATAATTCACCCTCATCCTAACCTTCTCCCATTCAGGGAGAAGG
>JAGPGC010000189.1 GCA_018056205.1 Candidatus Atribacteria bacterium
CCAACAACAAGGTTGGAGGAGCTCTCGCTGCCGATAAACTGGTTGAATCTCTCAAAGCCGCAGGAAAGCCTCTGGAAGGGAAAATTAGTCTCATTAGTGCCATGGCTGGAGTTCAGGTTCTTATTGATAGAGATGATGGATTTCATGCCAGAATCAAAGAGATTGCACCAGGCCTTGAAGTTCTTCCCACTAGATATGTAGACAATGATATCGCAGTTGCTGCTAATGCTGCTGAAGACCTTTTAACAGCCAATCCTGATTTATTGGGTTTTTTTGCCGACAACAACCACACTGGAGATGGTGTGGCGAGAGTTATTGAGGAACGGAGCTTGCAGGATAAGATTGTTGCAGTGGCCTACGACTCAGATCCACAGGAAATCGATGCATTACGAAGCGGAGCCCTGAAAGCCCTTATTGTACAGGATCCTCATGGAATGGGGTATAAAGGAGTCATGTTTGCATTTATGGCGATTAATGGTGAACCTCTACCCCAGTATTATGATACCGGAGTTTATGTCATCACCAAAGAAAACCTTGATGATTCAATGTGGATCCTTGATCCTTTCTCAAGGAAAAAATATTAATTGGTTGAATGAAAAAGCGGGTAGCTAAAAAAGCTACCCGCTTTTTCATTAGATTTTAATATAAATATAAAGTTAGGGATATATTAATAATAAGGTTATTGAAATCTTCATTTCAGTTTAGATTGTTTAGGTATTTAAAAAGCTACTGTAAACATTTAAAAACTAAAGGGGAGATTCTATGTCTTTCGGAAAAGAGATCTTAAAGCTTGAAAACATAAGCAAGTCTTTCCCTGCAGTAAAAGCCTTAGACCAAGTAAGCCTTTTGGTGAGAGCAGGCGAGGTTAGAGGGTTGGTTGGGGAGAATGGTGCGGGAAAATCAACCTTAATAAAAGTTGTAACTGGTGCTTATATCAAGGATTCGGGAAAGATGATGTTTGAAGATAAAGAAATATTGAGAAATTCGCCCATCATTTCTAAAGAATTGGGAATTTATGCAGTTTACCAAGAGGTAATGGTTGCTCAAGATCTAAGTGTGGCTGAGAATTTCTTTCTTGGAAATCAGCCCAAAATAGGACCATTTATTAACTGGGGTAAAATGTATAGCGAATCCAAGGAGTTTCTTGACGAGATTGAAGTGGATATTGATGTTAAAATGAAAATAAGAGAGTTAAGTGCTGCTGAAGGAAAAATGATCACTATTGCCAAATCCCTCTGGCAAAAACCAAAACTAGTTATTTTTGACGAACCCACCGCCGTTCTCACTCGCAATGAAACTAAAATTTTATTCCGTATCATTAAGAATCTTAAGGAAAGAGGCGTTGCTATAATTTATATTTCCCATAATCTTGAAGAAGTTTTTGATACCTGTGACACGGTAACGGTGCTTAAAGATGGAGCCGTGGTAGGAACTTACACTATTGAAGAATTAGGGAATGTAAATAGACTTATTCCTTTGATGGTGGGAAGGACAATCGAAGAAATGTATCATAAGAAGGAAGTTAAGATTGGAACCGAGCTCCTTAGAGTTGAAAACCTTACCGGAAGTAAATTCCAGAATATAAACATCAATGTTAGAGCCGGGGAGATTTTAGGTATATTTGGTTTAGTGGGAGCTGGAAGAACTGATATCGCCAGGGCAATTTATGGTGCTGATAAATTCGAAAAAGGGAAAATTAGGGTTAATGGTAAAGAAATATCCATAAAAAAACCAAAAGATTCACTAAAAAGTGGTGTTGGTTATCTTCCCGAGGATAGAAGAAACCAAGGAACATTTCCTCAGCAAGATATTGAATTTAATATCAATGCTATAAACCTGGATAAAGTCATGAAAGCTGGAATATTGAATTATAAAAAGGCTTATGAACAAACCAAAAAATATGTTGATTTACTTTCTATTAAGATAGGAAGTATATATCAAAAAGTTTCAGATTTAAGCGGAGGAAATCAACAAAAAGTTGTCATAGCTCGCTGGTTATGTAAAAATCCTGATGTTCTTATATTTGATGAGCCGACTGCCGGAATTGATGTGGGTACTAAAGCTGAAATCTATAGACTTTTCAGTGAGATTCTCAAACAGGGGAAAGGAATCATTTTGATTTCATCCTATCTGCCGGAATTGATTGGATTATCGGACCGAGTTCTGGTGATTTCTAATGGAATGGTTGCTGGTGAAGTGGAAAGGAAAGATTTTTCAGAAGAATATCTTCTAACACTGGCAATGAAGAACCTAGTTTCAAAAGAAAAGATCAAGGAGGCAGTATAAGATGAAGAAAAACAATCAACGTAAGGTCTTTGCCGAAAGAAATCTTTTAATAATATTAGCTGTTATGTCAATATATCTCACCATAGCCACCAAAGGTAATTTTTCATCTTGGGATAATATTACCAATTTGATCAGGCAATCATCGATCAATGGTGTGGTTGCCATTGGGATGACACTTATAATTATCACCGGAGGGATTGATCTTTCAGTTGGTTCCATCGTCGGCTTATCCGGGATGGTTTATGCTATTTTAACCTCAAACCGGGGTAATATTCAGATGCTTTCGTCTTTGGCGATTTTAATTTCCCTGGGATTCTCAGCCTTAATAGGATTAGCCAATGGTGTAGCGG
>JAGPGC010000025.1 GCA_018056205.1 Candidatus Atribacteria bacterium
CAAAGGAAAAATTTCTCTCCCTCTTTGCCGTGCCTTTGGTAGCTAAAGGTAAAACCCAGGGAGCCCTAATTGCTTTTCATCGACTCTCCTTTCATCCTCCCTTAGATTGGATAGAGTTTTTAACTACCATCGCAGGACAATTAGCCATCGCTATTGATAACATTACCATGTTTGAAGAACTCACTCGTTCTCACCTGGATATCACTTTAGCCTATGATACTACCATTGAAGGTTGGGCCCAAGCCTTAGAGCTTCGTGACCAGGAAACTGAAGGTCATACCCGAAGAGTAGCTGACTTAACTTTAAAGTTAGCTCAAGCTCTGGGAGTAAACTCTGAAGAGCTCATCCCTATCCGCCGTGGAGCACTGCTCCATGATATTGGCAAGATGGGAATCCCCGATCGAATCTTACTCAAGCCTGGCCCCCTCACCGAGGAAGAGTGGGAAATCATGAGAAAGCATCCAGTTTATGCCTGGGAACTCCTTGCTCCGATTCAATACCTTCGTCGAGCTTTAGATATTCCTTACTGCCATCATGAACGCTGGGATGGTAGTGGATACCCACGAGGACTCAAAGGAGAGGAAATCCCCCTATCAGCTCGAATCTTTGCGGTAGTTGATATCTGGGATGCTTTAATTTCTGATCGGCCTTATCGTTTGGCCTGGTCTCGGGAAAAAGCTCGAGAATACCTCCAAGAACAAGCTGGTCAGCATTTTGATCCTCGAGTAGTAGAGAAGTTTTTAGAACTTCTGGGAAAATAGGTCATTCACCTATCAATTTTTTTAGCGATTTAATTCGGTGAGTTGCA
Organism: Candidatus Atribacteria bacterium; assembly: GCA_018056205.1. Classification (GTDB taxonomy): domain Bacteria; phylum Atribacterota; class Atribacteria; order Atribacterales; family Atribacteraceae; genus Atribacter. The sequence goes on from JAGPGC010000025.1 coordinate 809, forward strand.
CGATAGTTCAAAGGTATTTATAATATATCCTAAGGTGGTTCGAAAAATTAAAAGAGGCAAGAGTGGGTTTTATACCTCGATGATTGGAATCGAGGTATATTTTTTTATTTACTCATGATAGTATTTTAAGTTGGGAATAATTCCAACTCTAAATACTTTTCACTTAATTGGTAAAAAATGGTAAAATTTTTAGATGGTATGAGATATTTATCCTTCTTTTAAGTACCTTAGAGAAATCGGTTCTCGGCCTGCAAGGTGATAAATGAATTCGATTTTCAGATTGGAAAGGTGGAAGAAATATGGTTCAATTTAAAAAAGAAGAAAAGGAAAAGCATCTTTATGAGTATGAAATAACCATTGAAGAAGAAAAAGTCCAGGAAACTTTAGAGAATATTTGTAAAGAAGCGAGCCGCCGGGTTGCGATCCCTGGTTTCCGGAAGGGGAAGGCTCCTCGAGCTATTCTTAAGGCTCATCTCAAACCGAATTTTATCCAAGATGAATTAGTTCGAAGCTTAGTTCCTGAGGCTTTGAACCAGGTAGTTATAGAAGAAAACTTAACTCTTTTTGGGGATCCAGACATTGATATTGTAACCGTAGGCGAAGGCCAACCATTAATATTCAAAGCTTTAATTTTGGAAAAACCCCAAACTACCCTGGCTGACTTGAATGATATCGAAATTCACAAATATAAAATTGATATTCGGGATTCAGATGTGGAGAGAGAAATTGAGGGTATCCAAAAGTCAAATGGGAACTGGAAGGAAAAAGAAGACCTTCCGGTTGAAACCGGTGATATGGTCAAAATAAAAATAGATGACAAGGAATATGCAGTCATGGCAGGATATTCTGACGATAAATCCTTCTTGACTCGAGCGGTGATAGGATTGAAAAAGGGCGAAACCTCAAAATTTCGTCCTCAAGAAACCGAAGAAGGTAAACCAACCGAAGAAGTAACTTTTACGGTTACCCAGGTGATGAGAAAAGAAATACCGGAACTGGACGAGGAATTTTTGGCCTATATCAATCCGGAATTGAAATCCGTTGATGATTTAAAGGCGAAAACCAGGGAATCTCTGGAAAAACGAGCGGAAGAATTGGTTAAGATCCGTATGGAAAAAGAAGCAGTTGCTAATCTCACCAAGAAATCGGTGGTAGCGATTCCCAGTGTTTTGGTTGATTATGAAACCAAACACCAAATAGATCATTTTATTGAACATCTTCAAAAAGACGGAATGACTTTGGAAAAATACCTGGAAATAACCGATACGGATTTTGAGAGTGTTGAAGAAGAATTCCGAAAACGAGCTTTTTGGCAATTGAAAAAAATGTTTGTTCTTCAAGAGTATGCAAAAAAAAATGGTATTGCGGTGGGTCAAGAAGAAATGAATGAAGAAATGGCAAAGATTGCTCAAGAAAACGGGAAAGAAATTGAAGAAGTAAGGCAAATTTTGAAGAAGAATGATAAGATGGACGAATTACAAGACCAGAAGCTACGGCAGAAAATTATTTTAGATATCCTACAAAAAGTGAAGATTAAAGAGTTGGAAGAGCCGCTTAATGTTGATCAATGGAAAGCTCTTGAAGATCCTGAAGAGGAGATGGTGGAATAATGCAGAATATAAAAAATAATTACTTGGTTCCTATTGTGGTGGAACAGACCCCTCGGGGAGAAAGATCTTATGATATATATTCCCGATTACTAATTGACCGAATAATTTTTCTCGGAACTGAAATTGACGATGTGGTTGCCAACCTCATCATTGCCCAGCTACTTTTTCTCGATGCCCAGAGTTCTGAGAAAGACATTAACCTTTACATTAATAGCCCGGGAGGGTCGGTATCTTCGACACTGGCGATTTATGATACTATGCAATATCTTAAATCGGACATATCGACAATTTGCATCGGAATGGCGGCTAGTGGTGGAGCAGTGATTTTGGCTGCTGGTACCAAGGGGAAGCGAATGGCTTTACCTAATTCCCGAGTGATGATTCACCAACCTTTAGGTGGAGCTCAGGGACAAGTAACCGATATTGAAATTCAAGCTCGGGAAATGATCAAGATAAAAGAAAAACTCAATAGTATTTTAGCGATTCATACTGGTCAACCTTTAGAAAAAATTAAAAAAGATACCGAGAGAGATTATTTCATGTCGGCTGAAGAAGCTCAAATCTACGGCTTGGTTGACCAGGTTATCCTTCCCAAAAAAGAAAGAAAAGGAGAAACAGGCGGGAATGGCACGATATGATGACGAAAAAGGAAAAGTTCTTTGTTCTTTTTGTGGAAAACCCCAGTCGAATGTAAGAAAACTCATTGCCGGACCCGGTGTGTTTATTTGTAATGAATGTATTGAACTCTGCAATGAAGTAATCCGTGAAGAATCAAAAAGCAAGAAACAACAGCCGGAATTGAATTTAAGCAAATTACCCACACCGATGGAAATGAAAAAATTCTTAGACCAATATGTCATCGGCCAGGAAGGGGCAAAGATTACCCTCTCGGTAGGCGTTTACAATCATTATAAAAGAATTTTTTTCCTCCAGAATGAAAATGATGTAGAAATTGAAAAAAGTAATATTTTAATGATTGGTCCAACCGGTTCAGGTAAAACCTTATTAGCCCAAACCTTAGCCAAAATGTTGAATGTTCCTTTTGCGATTGCCGATGCCACCACTCTTACTGAAGCTGGTTATGTAGGTGAAGATGTCGAAAATATTCTGTTACGTCTCCTGCAAAATGCAGATTTTAACTTGAAAAAGGCGGAAAAGGGAATAATTTATATCGACGAGATAGATAAAATTGCTCGAAAATCCGAGAATCCTTCTATTACTCGTGATGTGTCAGGAGAAGGTGTGCAGCAAGCTCTATTGAAGATTTTAGAAGGTACCATAGCCAACATTCCTCCCCAGGGTGGAAGGAAGCATCCTCATCAAGAATTTATTCAGATGAATACCACTAATATTTTATTTATAGGTGGTGGTGCTTTTGTAGGATTGGATCGGATTGTTGAAGCACGGATGAAGGAAAAGAAAATCGGTTTTGGAGCTTTTGAAGGAAACCAAGTAAAACTTAAGGAAAATCCTTTAATCGATGTACAACCCCATGACCTGATGAAATTCGGTATGATTCCGGAATTGGTGGGGAGGATTCCCATCATCTGTGCTTTAGATGAGTTGAATGTTGAAGATTTAGTTAGGATATTAACCATCCCAAAAAATTCATTGGTAAAGCAATATCAGCATCTCCTTCGTTTAGATGGAGTGGATTTAAGTTTTACCAATGGTGCCTTAAAGCGGATTGCCATCGAGGCTATGGAAAAAAAGACTGGAGCTCGAGGGTTACGGGCTATCATGGAAAAGCTCATGACCAAAGTCATGTTTGAGTGTCCAGATCGAAAAGACATCAAAAAAATAGTAGTGGATGAGGATATGGTCCTTCAAAACCAAGCCGTGGATATCTTTACTACCAATCAACTTATTCAAGATAAGCCAGCTTAAAGAAAGGAATAAAAATGAACCAACGAACGCCCATTCCTCAGGTTTATGACGCTTCTAACATCGAGACCAAATGGTACGAGTATTGGGAAAAAAATGGTTATTTTTCTCCAAATCCGCAATGTTCCAATCCCTTTTGTATGGTTATTCCTCCACCTAATGTGACTGGTTTTCTCCATATGGGTCATGCCCTCAATCTCACCCTGCATGATATTCTCACCCGTTACCGGAGGATGAAGGGCGATCGAACTCTCTGGTTACCTGGGACCGATCATGCTGGTATAGCCACCCAAAATGTTGTTGAAAAACAACTGGCCAAAGAGGGGTTGGATCGCCATCAGGTGGGGCGGGATGAATTTATTAAGTTAGTTTGGAAATGGAAAGACCAATATCATGACCGAATTGTTAAACAACTGAAAAGTATGGGTGCTTCTTGTGATTGGACTCGAGAACGATTTACGTTAGATGAAGGATTATCAGCAGCTGTAAAAGAAGTGTTTGTTCAACTTTTTGAAGAAGGTTTGATTTACCGAGGAGAATATATTGTTAATTGGTGCCCTCGCTGTGAAACTGCCCTATCCGATATTGAGGTTGAATATCGAGATCTGCCATCTTTTTTGTACTATATCCGCTATCCAATAAAAGAGCGTCCTGGTCAATACTTAGTAGTGGCTACAACCCGTCCGGAGACCATGTTGGGAGATGTAGCCTTAGCTATTCATCCCGATGATAAAAGGTACTGCCAATATGTCAATGCTACCGTTATCCTTCCAATAGTTGGTAGGGAAATGAGCATTATCCAAGATGAATATGTTGATCCGCAGTTTGGAACCGGTGTTCTCAAGGTTACACCAGCCCATGATATTAACGATTTTGAGTTGGGGAAGAAACACCACCTTCCAGCAATTTCGGTTATCGATTCCCACGGAGTAATGAGTGAAAATGCCGGGGCTTTTGCTGGTATGACCCGGGAACAAGGTCGAGAAGCAATTGTTGAAAAGTTAAAAAGCTTGGATCTTATTGATAAAATCGAAGAATATTCTCATTCGGTGGGGCATTGTTACCGATGTAATACACCAGTTGAACCTTTAGTCTCCAAACAGTGGTTTGTTAAAATGAAAGAGTTAGCTCAACCGGCTATTCAAGCAGTTGAAGAAGGTCGAGTTGAGTTTATTCCAGAACGATGGAGTAAGGTTTACTTTGAGTGGATGAATAATATACGGGATTGGTGCATTTCACGACAGATTTGGTGGGGACATCGAATTCCAGTTTTTTATTGCCAGGAATGCGGTTATTATTTTGCTGATCGAGGACAACCTGAGTATTGCCCCCAATGTAAGGGAAGAGTCATTCAGGATGAGGACGTTCTTGATACCTGGTTTAGCTCGGCACTTTGGCCTTTTTCCACCTTAGGATGGCCGGAAGTAACTGACGATTTGCAAACCTTTTATCCCACCTCGGTGTTGATCACGGCATTTGATATTATCTTTTTCTGGGTTGCTCGAATGATCATGATGGGCTTGAAGTTTATGAAGGACGTTCCATTTCGAAAGGTTTACATTACCCCCCTGGTTCGTGATGCCTACGGGAAGAAAATGAGTAAATCATTAGGCAATGCCATCGATCCCTTAGAGGTTGCCCGTCAGCTCGGATCTGATTCTTTACGATTTGCTCTGGCTTGGTTGACGGTTCAAGGCCGTGATATTCATCTTTCTATGGAAAGGATTGAAGCTTCGCGGAATTTCATGAATAAAATATGGAATGCCTCCCGCTTTGTTTTGATGAACCTTGATGAGGACTTGGTACCGGTTGAATTGAACGAGGGCACCGAACTTAGCTTGAAAGACCGCTGGATTTTATCACGATTTCACCGAACCATCGAGCAAGCCAGTTTGGCTCTCGATGATTTTCGGTTTGGTGAATATGTGCAAATGATCTATGATTTTATTTGGGGTGAGTTTTGTGATTGGTACATCGAATGGAGCAAAAAAGACCTCTACCAAGGAAGTCCTGAAGTAAAAAGGAAAACCCAATCAGTTTTAGTTACGGTTCTTTCTGGAATTCTTAAGTTGCTTCATCCAGTTGCTCCATTTATTACCGAAGAAATTTGGCATTCTCTTCCAGTGAAAAATGAAGCTGAGGCAATTATCGTATCTCGCTGGCCGGTGAAAGAACCGCGGTGGTTGGATGAACGAAGTGAAAAAATTATTGATTCAATTCAAAAAATAATTCGAGAAATTCGATTTTTGAGAGCAGAATTGGAAATTTCTCCCGCTGAGACTGGTCGAGTACAGCTGGGTTTTCATCAGTCTCAGGATAGGATGACAATCGAGAAACATTTGGGATACATTGAACAACTGGCAAAATGTGAGATAATAAAAACCGATGATGATCTAACCAAGCCAATTGGTTCGGTAACTGGTCAAATTGATGGGATAGATATATTTTTAATGATTGAAGGGCTGGTTGAGGTTGATGGTGAACTACAAAGATTGAATAAAAAGTATAACACCCTTATCGAAGAAATAGAGATAATTAAAAAACGTTTTGTAAAACCGGAATTTTTAGAAAAAGCCCCCCCGGAAGTAATCGAAAAGGATCGGATTCGTTTGGAGAAATTATTAAATGAGGCACAACGCCTCCAGAAATTAATAGAGGGGATAAGGGAGCCATGAAGTACTATCGAAAAAGGCGTGACCCGGTTGAACTGGTCATTCTTCTGTTAGGTGGTTTTTTAGTGGTAATGTTGGCTTTTTTTATGGCCCGCGGAGATTTAGATGCTTATACTCAGCTTCTTCTACAGGGAGGAATGAAAGAAAAAACCAATCAAAGGGTGGAGGAACCGCTTGCTGAAACTGATTATGCTGAAGAATCCGGAGACCTGATGAGTACTAATCAAGGCCAAAGAACCTTGATAATAGAGGAAGAGAGCGCCGTGGAACAAAAAGAACTAAAAGAAACGATAACCCCAGCTGCAATTATACCGAGTCCCACCCCTCTAACCTCACCCCAACCAACTTCCCCACCTCTTCAATCTACCTCTCCATCTACCGGAAAGTTTTATTTACAAGCTGGAGCGTTTTCTAGCGAAAGTAATGCTAATAGTATGGCTAATACTTTAAGGGAAATGGGGTTTGGAGCAACTGTTGAAAAATCATCTAATTTGTATAAGGTAAAGATCTATGGTTTTAACACCAAACAGGAGGCATCAGCAGCAGTGCAAAAGATAAAGTCAAAAGGGATTGATGCCTTTATTGGTCAATAAGGAGAGATATTTCGATGACCCTGCGTGAAGTCAAAGACTTACTACAGGCTGAAGTATTAACTGGAGAGGATTTATTGGACATTGAACCGACATCGGTTTGTGGGAGTGATTTATTAAGTGATGTGCTTGCTTTTACTAAAGAAAAATCACTTCTTCTCACCGGTCTTACCAATTCACAAGTTATCCGGACAGCTGAGATGAGTGATCTCATTGGTATTGTTTTCGTTAGGGGCAAAAGACCGGATAGTGCCACTATCGAATTAGCAACTATCAAAAAAATACCCCTTTTGGTAACTCGACTTCCCATGTTTGAATCGTGTGGGAGATTATATAAGGCAGGAGCTCGAGGTTGTAGCGAAGTAAAGTAATGACCCCACAGCAACCCTATATCGAAATTAAAAAGGAAATTACTGGCGGAGATTTTTCAAATGCTGGGGGAATATCCAGTGAACTGAAGAATATTTTACAACAAGCTGGTTTACCACCTCAATTTATCCGACGAGTGGTGATTGCTACCTATGAAGCTGAAATGAATGTGGTAATTCATGCTTATCGGGGGACTTTTTTCGCGCTGATTTATCCAGATCATGTTCAAGTGGTTCTTGAAGACGAAGGGCCGGGGATTCCAGATGTTGATTTAGCTTTTCAAGAAGGATTTTCTACTGCTCCACCTCATATTCGGGAAATGGGATTTGGAGCTGGTTATGGACTTTCTAATATGAAAAAGTGCTCCAACCAGATCGAAGTTATTACTCAGGTTGGAAAAGGAACCAAAGTTAAGATGACCTTTTGGCTTGATTCTTCTAAAACGAGTTGATCTGTGCCTAATTGAAGGACTTAAAGTTCTAAAAGGAGAATTCACACCCGTTTTTTCTCCAATAAAAGAAAAGAGGGTGAAAGTATTGAATCCAGAAGTTTTTCATTCTGTTCTTTTAGATGAAGAAAAATGTAAAGGTTGTACTCATTGCATAAGAAGGTGCCCGACTGAAGCGATACGGGTTAAGAGAGGAAAAGCTCGGATTGATGAGGATCGCTGTATTGATTGCGGTGAGTGTATTCGAACCTGTCCCAATCATGCCAAATATGGCCAAACCGATTCACTTGAGTTATTAAAAAAATTTAAGTATACGGTGGCTTTACCAGCTCCAGCTTTTTACGCTCAGTTTAAGGGGAATCTATCCCTTAGTAAGTTGCTGGGCGGTTTGGTTAAGCTTGGATTTGATCAGGTATTTGAAGTTGCCTGGGCAGCTGAAATTTTAGCGGATGAGATAAATCAATACCTTAAAAAACCAAATCTATCTCTTCCGGTTATTTCCTCAGCCTGTCCGGCGGTAGTAAGATTGGTAGAAGTTCAATTTCCTTCACTCATCGAAAATCTTCTTCCCTTAGATTCACCATTGGGTTTAGCTGCTAAAATTGCCCGAAAACAAGCCATAAAAGATAATGGGATCAAACCCGAAGAGATCGGGGTCTTTTTTATCACTCCTTGTCCAGCCAAGGTGATGGAGGTTCGGCGCTCCAGTGGAACTTTAGAGCGAATTGATGGCGCTATATCTATGTCGAGTATTTATCCCCGTTTGATTAACGAGATCGATAATCTTCCCGAAGAGTCATCCTATCAGATTGCTTCCTGGAAAGGAATTGGATGGGCTCGTTCTGGGGGAGAGGAAGAATCCCTCGGTGAAGGAGAATATATGGCTGTGGATGGGATTCATAACGTGATTTCGGTTTTTGAAAAAATTGAAATGGGAGAACTCAAAAAAGTTATCTATTGTGAAGCCCAAGCCTGTGTGGGTGGATGTATTGGAGGAGTTTTTGCTGTTCAAAATCCATTTATAGCCAAAGTAAATGTTAATCATCTAATTAAAAAATATTCAACCACCCGACCTCCTGAAGAGCATCAGTTAGAAAAGTGGAGGAAGGAGAGAGTATTTCAAAGGATTAATCCTTATGAAGTTAGAGATGTGTTGAAACTCGATAACGATTACCGTAAAGCGATTGAAAAATACCAACAAATTGAAAAAATATTAGAAAAACTACCGGCACTTGATTGTGGAGCTTGTGGTTGCCCCACCTGTCGATCATTAGCTGAAGATGTGGTAAGGGGAAAGGCTCAAGAAATTGATTGTCCCTTCTTGTTGAGAGAAAAATTATGCGAAATATCCAAAGAAATTTTTGATTTAGCCAGTCGAGTTCCTCAAACTATGAGTGAAGAAGGGGGAAAAAAGAAAATTGAAAGTAAATGACATTGTGAAAGCTTTAAAAGCTGAGATTCTTGGTGAGGGAGATCTCAACAACAGTGAAGTTACGGGAGGATATTGTGGTGATTTACTCAGCGATTGTATAGCTAACGCTAGTGAAGGAAGCGTGTGGGTAACCATTCATTCCCATCCTAATATTATAGCGGTTGCCGTGTTGGTGGGCATACCTTGTATTGTTATAAGTAATTTTCAAGAAATTGACCCGCAAACCATCGAGAAAGCTAAAAAAGAAAAAATTACACTTTTACGAACCTCGTTGACCAGTTATCAAACCGTGGAGGTGTTAGCTGGGATTGGTATTCACGGAACTAAAAAACATGCCTGAAAGGCTTTACCGTGCCGATCTTCATATCCATAGCGTTTTATCTCCTTGTGCTGAAAGGGAAATGCTGCCACATTGTATTATTTTACAAGCCTTAGAAAAACATTTAGATATCATAGCTATAACTGACCATAACTCTTGTGAGAATGTACAAGTCACCATTTCTTTAGGTGAACAATTTGGGATTTGGGTCATCCCTGGCATGGAGATTGAAACTCGAGAGGAGATTCATTTTCTCACTTTTTTCCCAACTTATCAAAGAATTTTCTCATTTTATCAAATGCTCCAAAATTTTTCTCAGCCAATTCCAATTGATGAAAATATTTGGGGTGAGGAATGGGTTATTAACGCCGAAGGAAAGGTTATGGAGAAGAAAAAATATCTTTTAACTTTTCCTCTGTCAATTACTGTGGAAGAATTATTCCAATTAGTAGTAATTCAGGGGGGGATCATTATTCCCTCTCATATTGATCGAAATACCTATAGCATTATTGGAGTATTAGGCTTTATTCCTCCTAATTTGACCTTCCCGGTGTTGGAAGTTTCTCCGGCTTTATCAATTCCTCAAGCTTGTTGGAAGTTTAGTTTAAATAATTATCGTTTTGTCCGTTTTTCTGATGCTCATTCTTTGGCGGAAGTTGGGCTGGTTTATACTGAATTTCGTATGAATGGACGAAGTTGGGATGAGTTTAAAAAGGCAGTTTATCAAATTGAAGGAAGAGACCTATTTCCTGTGAATTAATTAATTTGTTGTCTTGCTCCCCCCAGAGCATTTGTAGACTTTAAACCCCCTGGTTTTCCTCATTTTCTTTCTTCTATCCCGAAAATACCGTGATGAGTAATGAGTGAACAGTGATGAGTAATAAAAGTCGAGAGGGAGAACAAAATCTCGGCATCAAATTAGGCAGACACCCAGGTCTGCCCCTACCAATAAAAAAATGATGAATATATCAAATAATAAAACAATTCAAGGTAAGGAAATGGTAGGGGCGAACCTAAGTGTTCGCCCATCATATATTCATCCAATTCTGGAAAAACAGTGATGAGTGAGGGTGAGAGTGAAAGTGATAGCAATAAAAACCGAGCAGGTGAGGGGCATCAAATTGGGCAGACACCCAGGTCTGCCCCTACCAATATAAAATTGATGAATATATCAAATAATAAAACCAATTCAAGGTAAGGAAACGGTAGGGGCGAACCTAAGTGTTCGCCCAACATATATTCATCCGATTCTGGAAAAATAGTGATGAGTGAACAGTGAAAAGCTTAAAAATGCCGTCACCCTGAGGCTTCGTATTCTGAAGCCGTGAGGGTCTCATCTAACCACCCAGCTGTCACCCTGAGGCTTCGTATTCTGAAGCCGTGAGGGTCTCATCTTTTGTCTTTTAAAAGCATTTAAAAATGAGATTCTCAGGCGGGAAGGCATCGCTCAGAATGACGGATTAAGGTAGGTTTT
>JAGPGC010000190.1 GCA_018056205.1 Candidatus Atribacteria bacterium
AACTGCTTAGAATTGCTAAAGCAATCCCGGTAACAAAGGAGGGGAAAACACCAATTCCACTTTTGATCATAATTGCCATTACACAAGATGATAATCCAATATTGGCTCCAACAGAAATATCGATTTCGCCTGAAATAATTACTAAAGTCATTCCTGAGGAAACAATTCCTAAAACAGCTATTTGTTCCAGAACATTAATAATGTTGCTAATAGTGAAAAACCTGGGATTGATAATTCCGGTTATAATGGCGATTATAAATTCAGCCAATAAGAGGAGAAACCATTGACTTCGGATCACCGATTGAAATTTATTGTTTTTAACCATTGTCACACTTGCCACATCAGATGATTTTATCTTAGGGTTCATTTGCATCAGCCCTTTTATCCTTTTCCCTCAACACCCATAAATTTTTTGATTAAATCCTCTTCTTTAATTTGATGATTATCAAGAATTTCAACAATACGACCCTCTCGCATAACAATAATGCGGTCACTTAAAGAAAGAAGCTCTGGCATATCAGAAGACACCATAATAATACTCTTCCCTTTTTCAGCTAATTCCAACATCAATTCATAAATTTGCTGTTTAGCACCGATATCCACGCCTTTGGTCGGTTCATCGAAGATACATAAAATAGCATCATCAAGAAGCCATCGGGCAATAACCACCTTCTGCTGGTTTCCTCCCGATAGCTCTTCAACCAACTGGTTAATATCACTGGTTGCGATGGATAATTCATTTACCATTTGATTAGAAAGATCTTTTTCTTCATTCCGATCAATAATAAAACCCTTAAAAACATCATTGTGAACTAAACTTATATTTTCAACAAGATTTCTGCCGGTAAAAAGGCCGAGTTTTCGTCGATCTTCAGTAATCAAACCTATTCCAGCTCGGATGGCATCCCGGGGATTTTGTATAGTGACTTCTTTCCCTTTGATGATAACCTTGCCGCTATCGGGTTGCTGAATACCAAAGATTAATCCTACCAATTCGGAACGGCCGGAGCCTACTAAACCACCAATTCCCAAGATCTCTCCTTTTCTGACTTCAAAACTAACTGGATGAATAACACCTTTTTTTGAAAGATTCTGAACTTCGACCTGTATTGGACCGAGTGGTATTTTTTTCCTGTGGTAAAAAGCTGAGGCTTCTCGACCAACCATACCTCGAATTACAGTTTCCATATCAACTGCAGCCACTTCATAAGTATTAACCAGTTTGCCATCTTTTAAAATTGTTACTCGATCCCCAATCATGAATATTTCCTCTAAATAATGGGAGATATAAATAATACCAATTCCCCGCTGTTTGAGATTTCGAATGATATTCACCAAGGCTTTCTTTTCTTCCAAGCCAAGAGAACTGGTTGGTTCATCCATAATGATTATTTTTGAGTCACGATAGAGAGCTTTGACAATTTCTAACATCTGTTTTTGGGAAACTGAAAGATCTTCAACCAAAGCATCTACCGGTAAATTCATGTGGAGGGTATCAATGATTTCTTGGGCTTTTTTAAATTGGGCATTTTTGTCAACAACAAAAGGGATAGATGCCGACTGTTCGTCACCGAGGAAGATATTGTCAGCTACAGTAAGAGATTCAACCAATTCAGCATCCTGATAGACTGTAGAAATACCTAATTCTATAGCTTTTCGAGGCGTCATAAAGGGAACTTTTTGTCCAGAAATATAAACTTCACCACTTTCCGGAGATATGGCTCCTGAAAGTATTTTGATGAGAGTTGATTTTCCAGCGCCATTTTCTCCAACCAGACAATGAATTTCCCCCTTTCTGAGGTCGAATGAGACATTATCGAGGACTTTATGGGTACCATAAATCTTAGTTATATTTTTGAGAGATACTAAAAGCTCGTTGTTTTCCATTCTTATCTCGCTAAAAAAAGAACGCAACGGAGGATTTCCCCCGTTGCGTAACGCTATTTTTAATTTTAATACACTCCAAGGTCATTATATTGGGGGAAATAGGTTTTGGTTAGTTCTATCCAAACTGGATCGACATCCCAAGGAACCACCTTGGTTTTATCATCAATAGTTTCAGGAGTAATAGGAGTATTTGGTAATAGTATTTGCTGGCGTTTGTCGGTAATCTGTCCTTTGACATAGGAATGAAGAGCTAAGAAGGAAACCAAACCTTCCCAGCCGGGCGAAGTGGAGATTGAATATTTAATGCTTCCTTCTTTAATGAGTTCGATGCCATAGGGAGCCCCATTAGTGGTGATTACTTTAATGGGATTGTTCAGTAAATTTCTTCCTTTGAGCATTCGAACCACAGCTGCACCCATCTCTTCGTTGAAGACAAAAAGAATAGAGAAGTCATAACCAGATTCAATAAGGTCTTGGGCTTGGTCGACAGCGACGGTCGGAGTATATTTACCATCTCGTACTGCTACAATTTCATTTTTTCCAAGTTCTTTAACTTTGGGTTCAAAAGATTCTCGGAACATCTGTACTGGAATATGTTCAAATAAACCCATAATAACAGCGATTTTTTCTCCGGGATAATTGTTAGCGATATATTCAGCAACATTTACACCCATACCTTTCAGTCAAAGTCGATGCAAGCGACAACCTCATCGGGAGAGGATAAAACTTGGCCAACGTTATCGG
>JAGPGC010000191.1 GCA_018056205.1 Candidatus Atribacteria bacterium
ATTCATACCAATACCTTTTATCTGTTTAGCCTCTTCAATTTCTTTTTTAACGGTAAGATAAAGTTTGAGGGCGTTTTTAAGAGCACGATCCGATACACCATCGACCGGTATATACCGGTTTTTTGGAAGCCTTATTATCTCTTCATCTGATATTTTCTCAACTTCCGCTGCCAAATTTTTTAGACTTTTTCGAATAATTTCAATACCAAATTTTCGTTGGATAAGCTCGGTACATTCATTTTCCCACCAATAAAAACGTTTGAAAATACTGGCTTGCTTACCTTCCCCTGGTTTCTCCTGATAAACGAGAAATTTAGTTTCTTCCATTTCTCTTTTCAGAGCCAAACATTTTAGTAATTTTTTTGTCATTTCAAAAGTATAAGGAGCAAATACTTGGAGCCCTTTAGTTTTTAAAAAACTTACTACTTCCCAGTCCCACATCGAAACTGTACCAAATTCTGAGGTAATAATAAGAATTGGAAGTTTTATTTTTTGAAATTCTGGTACTTTCCTATAAGCATCTCCTAAAATTTGGGGAAAAACAACCGCATCAGCTTCAGGAAGTTCTTCTCCAAGCGGGATAGGATTTAATAAATCGGCTTCCTTTGAGAAGAGTACTTTTAAATTTTTCAATTGTTGATAAAACTCTTCAGCTGGTTCCGATCCAAAATAAAGAGGAATCAATTTTGCTTTCAAATCTGAAACCTCCTTTCTTCTTTGCTAGTAAACCAAATTTTATAAATTGGCTTAATCCATTGTTTTTTAAAAATATTATGATTAGTTCAGCAAACTACCGATTATTTTTACAAAAAAGAAGAAAACCATCTCATCGGCAACCGATGCAGAATTACCATATTTAACACTAAATAAAAAAAGAGACGGCTAATTATTAGCCTTCTCTTTTTTTATTAAATTTTACGTCGAATGAACCGCATTAAACATCGCTACGATATTTTCTGGTGGAACATTAGCCATTATATTGTGGATTTGCTGAAATACAAAACCACCACCCGGGGCGAGAATATTGACTCTTTCCCGAACATCTTGAGCCACTTGTTCAGGAGTACCGGTTCCTAATATATCCCGGGTATTACACCCTCCTCCCCAAAAAACCAGATCTTTTCCAAATTCCTTTTTAAGCCGTTCGGCTTCCATATCTTTGCAAGTGGTTTGAACCGGGTTGATAATGTCTAATCCCGCTTCGATGAAACTCGGTAGGAGAGGATAAACCCCACCACAACAATGAAGCATGACTTTTACATTAGCTAACTTTTTTGCCCGATTCCAAAGAATACTATGGCGCGGTTTGAGGAAGGTATCATACATTTTCTTAGAAATTTGGGGACCGGTTTGCATCCCTAAATCATCCCCAAATTGGATAATATCAATATAATCTCCAACTGCTGAGAGAAATTTTTCTAAATTATTTAAATGGTATTCAACTAATTGGTCTAAAAAGTGATGGGTTTGGTCTGGTTCCGAGGCTAACATCATAAACCAATTATCGGCACGAAATAGAAACTGGGGAATTTCATGGAGGTTACCACCAAAGAGAGCAACGATTGCCCGGTCGGTTGATTCACGCAGTTTTTTGGCTCCTTCTCTCAACTTTTGCATACCTTCAGAGTCATAACCTAAAGGAGCGGGAGGATTCGACAATTTGTTCCACATCGACTTTTCAAAAGCCACATCAAAATCGACGATTTTCAAGTCCTTTACTCCTTGTAAGGGAAAGTAAATTTGATCGAAATAGAGAGAACCTTTAGGTTGGGCAGCAATTCGAGTGCCATCGTCGGAACAAGCAAACCAATTACCGTTCTCTTTTACCAAATTAATATGGGCGGGAATTTTACAGGGCGTTCCATCAGGAAGCTGCCATTCCTTCCAGTATTCTTTTTCCAAACCAAAACCCCGCCCTAATTCAATGACATCCACCTGAAAACCATCCAATACTTCGGGTTCGATTATAGCCAACTGTTGCGGGATATCATAAACATAGATGTCTCCTCCGGTGATACCTAAATATTTTTTCAGACGAGCATAGGCAATAGCCATAATCCCACTAGATCGATGACCACCAAAATCAACGGCTACTCGGTCTGGTTCCTGGTGGTTGATAGCAGTGAGCACTCTTTCTCTTGATTTCAAACCTATCACCTCCTTATCGGACCTTATTTATATAATAGCTAATTAATATCTTAGCACTTATTGAGTTAGTTGGGGCTCTTATCAATCCAGTTATCAGATAAATTTCGCAGTTTTGAGGAATTATAGAATGCAAAATTTTACGAGATGGTAGGTCCTTTATAACCCATCTACAATCTTTATAAAGTTAAATCAAACCTTTACCAAAAAACCTTCAAAAAAGACAGCTGTAAATTTATTGCGCCGGTCTTTATTATTATATTTCTGTTTAATAGACCTCAATCCCCAATAATTAAATCACGAGAAAAATACTTATAACTTATCCAACTTTTAATAGAATATCCTATTTTATCGCTCCCATGGTAAGTCCTTTAACCAAGTTTTTCTGAGCTAAAGCAGTAAATAGAATCATCGGAACCATTGCCAATACTCCGGCTGCAGCCATATGACTCCACATTATACCGGTTTCCCGTATAAAAC
>JAGPGC010000192.1 GCA_018056205.1 Candidatus Atribacteria bacterium
ATCGCAAAAAGGCTGGAACAACTCTTTTCAAACGGCGGGGTTCGTAAACAATACGATATAACCATTCTAATTTCATCCTCCGCAATAATTCCGGAGCTCTTTTTTTGTCACCACAGAGTACATCAAAGCTCCCTCCTACTCCAACCATAATCGAGGTTGAAAGGGAATGACGATTTTGATAAATCCACAATTCCTGTTGGGGAGAACCAAGACCTACCAGGAGAATATCAGGCTTTAACCGATTAATATCTTCTATTATTGGTAAAGAATCTTGAAAATATCCATGATGAAAACCTGAAATGCAAATTTTTGGAGACTGTTTTGTGAGAATATTAACCAATCTGGTTATGACCTCTTGAGAACTTCCTAAAAAATAAAAAGACCAACCCCTTTTTTGTCCCACCTTGAGAAGTCCTTCAACCAATTCAACTCCTGGTATGCGGTGATGGATTGTTTTCCCCAACATTCGAGCAGCAATCAAAATTCCGTTTCCATCAGCAATTCGTAGTTCTGCACTATTCAAAGCTTGTCGAAACTTCTCGTCAACCGCCTGTCTTGCAACCATTTCAGGGTTGAGGGTAATAATATGTACTTTTTGACCGGAGTAAATCGTATTAGCTATGAAGGAAATCAAATCGGTTAAAGAATAGTCGGCAATTAAAATATTAAATAATGATTGTTCTGTTGATGATTTCTCCAACATTAAAAATTTAATTTCCTTTCGCCGCAAAAACACCATCTTTAAATAATTGTTCTTGCAACCATATTCTGCTTTGATCATCAAGTTGTCTCAATCGGCTTTTAACTTCGTTATTACATTTGAAAATATCTTCGCGATTTTTATAAAATGTCAAAAAGGTTTCTCTTGAGATATCTTTCCAATTTACTAAATTCTTTTTCTCCCACCAATTAGCAAAGGACTCAATTTTAGGATCAATGTTTAGGGCAAACCAGGGCACTTCCATCATTGCCGATAATATAGCCGGATGAAGTCTCATAGTAAAAATAGCTGAGAGTTGATAAAAATAAGACTTTATTTCTTCAAGAGACCGAAAGTACTTCCACTGACAACCAATCTGATCGGCAATTCGTGAAGCAATTTCATGATCGCATTCATAATGAAAAGCAACGATTTCAATCCTTTCCTGGATTTTTCCTTTAAGATATTTCAGGTTTTCAATCAATTTTTCCTCATAAGGCAACTTACAACTTCGAACAAAAAAACTGACAGTTGAAGTAGCTTTAGAAACATTTACAAAATCGTTAAAAGCTGAAACCACTGGATCGATTCCAATTTTTACTGGGATTCTACCACCACTCAAGTTGTTTACAAAATCAGCACTTTCTTGATCACGGGCAATAAATAGCTTCGACCTTTTAAGGACATAAGATACCATTTTTTGGCTTAAAGCTGTACGTAAAGGACCCAACCCACAACGATAAAATATAATGGGACGACGGAAAAATAATGCCCAACAAAGTAAAAAAAAGTAATATAGTAGAGAACGAAAACTCGTTGAATCCTGAAGAAGGCTTCCTCCTCCTACCACTATATAATTAGTTTTAGCTATTTCTCTTAATACTGAGATGGGTTTTTTTCTGAAAATCATAAATAGGTTGGGCAAGGGGAGAGGAAAAAAAATTTTGTTTTGAGTTAAAACTGAATAATAAAATGAGCAAGAGGTACTTTTAGAAATTTTCTCAAAATCATTGATAACTGATTGAAGAGTAAGTTCATCTCCCCAGTTACCAAAACCATAATATCCCAATAAAAATATTTTTTTTTGAGTAATTTTCATATCAAAACTGGTTATAATTAAGTTCTTTTCTCCCGAATATCATTTTCTCCGAATTGACTCAACCAATGCCATATCCAATAACCGATCCGAACTACTATATAATAAAAAATAAACACAACAAAACTCAACATTAATGCATTAAAAAAGCGTAGAAGGATAAAAAGAAATGAGGTATGAATATGACAAAAAGAATTAAAAAAGGTAATAAAACCAATCGTTACTCCAAGCCATAATACTACTTTAAAAATAGGCTTATAATTAAAACGACGCAAGGAAACGAGAATCCATAAAGCCGGGTAGCCAATCATAAATTCTTTGGTACGAGGTCTCATAAAGAGTAATCTTTCCAACCAAATCCGCATTTTGCTTTCTAAAATACCAGCTGAAATTATAGGAAAGTTGCCTGATCGAGTTAAATAAATAACAAATCCTCCAGCAAGAACTACCAAAATAACAAATTCATAACGCTTTAATGCTCCCAAAGTCACTGAATTAATACTTCTATTCAGGTAACCAGATTTAAATAGATAAAGAGCTACTAAAATGATGGGGATTATCATTGAAGTTTTTACCCCGGAATACTGCTCAATTCGAAGGACATAAAGCCAGTGATAAAGACCGCATGAAACTACTAATCCTCCAGCTAATACTGTACAAAATGCCATAAGAATGGAAATAAACAGATTCTTTTTTGATTGAAATCCATCAATAAGGGAAAAAACTGCTAAACTGGGATAGGTAATTCCGGAAAGAATGCCAACCATCCTCATATTTAACATTTGATTTTGGAAAAGTGCTCCCAACATTACT
>JAGPGC010000193.1 GCA_018056205.1 Candidatus Atribacteria bacterium
ACTATTTGACTGTCGAACTCTGGGGAAGCCAACCAGAAAAGTATGCCCGCGAGGCATTGGAAAATACCAAAAAAATCATCTCATGTTGTAAATAATCAATTTTTTATTATTTTTTCTTTTCCTTAAATATATTGATAAGTGACTAGTAAAAATTTGTGGAATTGTACTCACCATATCACTCCGTGGTGTTCCTCCATTAGAAAGAGGTGAAAAACAGAGATAATTGAGTAGTGATGAACTGAAAGTTAGAAATTGGGGAATAAAGAAATAAAAATAAATGCATATCCCTTTGAATATTCCCTTAAGGGGGGAGTAAATCGGACAGTTTTTCCTCTTGGGAGATGCGTAAGGGTAGGTTATAAGTATTGCTCTATTTTCATTTTATCTAGTGCCACTATGCAATATGATAGTCTATTCTAACAGTTTAAGATATTTGCTATTTTAATTTAATTTTTACGGAGGAAAATGATGGATTATATTCCATTTGATGGAAATTTTCATCTTAAAGAGAAAGTTGCAGTTGTAACTGGAGCTGCAAAAGGTATAGGGAAGGCTATTGCTTTGGTGTTTGCCCAAAAGGGTGCTGATTTAATATTAGTAGATTTTGATAAAGAAGTAGATCAGATATTAAAACAGATTGAAACAATGGGGCAACGAGCAGTTACTATAAAGGGTGATATTACTAAATCAGAAACATTGCAAAAAATTTTAAATGTTGGTCTTGAAAAGTTTGGAAAGATAGAAATACTAGTAAATAATGCTGGAATATCTAGATTAGATAATGCTGAAAATTTATCTGAGAAAGATTGGGACGACGTTATTGCAGTTAATTTAACCGCACAATTTAGATTATCTCAAATCATTGGTCGGCAAATGATACAACAAAGGTATGGGAAAATTGTGAATATTGCTTCAAAAGCCGGTTTAGTGGCTTTACCTAAGCATGCTGCATACATGGCAAGCAAAGCCGGTTTAATTGGTGTTACAAAAATTTTGGCCTTAGAATGGGCACCATATAATGTTAATGTTAATGCTATTGCTCCAACAGTAATACTTACCGAAATGGGCGAAAAAGCTTGGGCAGGAGAAGTCGGTGATGAAATGAAGAAAAAAATTCCTATAGGCCGATTTGGCTATCCAGAAGAAGTAGCTGCCTCTGCTTTGTTTTTAGCCTGCGATGCTTCAAACTTAATAACAGGTGAAACCTTGGTTATTGACGGGGGTTATACGATTCAATAAAAAAATTGAATAAATTTTTCTGCTCTAGTTTTAAATTTTTTTATTTTTTTCTTTTAAATAAATTTATGAATGTGTTAAAAAGAGAATAATGAATTAAACAAATAATTTGGTTATTATTGATAAAATTTATAAATAATAAAGTATACTCTTAACTTACGATTATTCCCTTGACAAGTAAAATGCTCTTACCTATTCTATGAAAAATAACATATGTATAATAACAAATGTTATTTTCCGATAATGGCGATTGATAAACAATCTAAAAAAAATTTAATGACCAAAACAGTCCAACTTCATTATAAAACAAATTTTCCATACCTAATATTTCAAAGTTGCTGAGTATAATTAGCCAAATACCGAAAATTATATTTTAAGGAATGATTAATAGAGGTTAATAAACGATAGTTAATAATAAGAAAACACCACTAAGAAGGAGTGATTATTTTGGAAGAAAAACCTTATTCTCTTAGTTTTAGCTTAGAAGGGAAAACCGCTCTTATTACCGGAGCTGCCAAGGGTATTGGTAAGGCCATTGCCCAGGTATTTTCAGAACAAAAAGCTAATACTGTTTTAGTTGACCTGGATCAGGAAGTAATAAATGTAGCCAAAACCTTACCTGGAGGAACAAACCAAAACCTTCCTATTGTTGCCGATATTACCAAAAATGCTGACCTGAAGAGGATTCATCAAGAAAGCTTTAAGGTATTTCCACGAATTGACATTTTGGTAAACAATGCCGGAGTAGGGATGTTAGATGATGCTGAAAATCTTTCTGAGGAAATATGGGATAAGACCATGGCAGTTAATTTAAAAGCTCCCTTTATGCTCTCGCAAATCATTGGTCGAGAGATGATCAAGCAGAAAAAAGGGAAAATCATCAACATCGCTTCCCAAGCGGGATTAATTGCTCTTGATAAGCATGTGGCTTATTGTTCTAGTAAAGCTGGGATTATTGGTATGACCAAGGTCTTGGCTTTGGAATGGGCTGAATATGGTATCAATGTCAACGCCATCGCTCCAACCGTTATTCTCACTGAATTAGGAATGAAGGCCTGGTCGGGAGAAGTGGGAGAAGCCATGAAAAAGAAGATACCATTAGGCCGTTTTGGCTATCCAGAAGAAGTGGCAGCTGCTGCTCTCTATCTGGCCAGTGAAGCTTCTAACCTGGTAACTGGTGAAACCCTGGTTATTGATGGTGGATACTGCATTCAATAATTTTTTAACTTTTATGTTGTTTTTATTAATAATTGGTTTTTGAAAGGAGGAATTGCCTTGAAATTAGAAAATAAAATTGCCATAGTAACTGGTGCTGGACAGGGAATAGGAAAAGCCATTGCAATTGGTTTAGCCAAAGAAGGGGCTGCGGTGG
>JAGPGC010000194.1 GCA_018056205.1 Candidatus Atribacteria bacterium
ACCTACTAGTCATTTTTTGTGGTATAACCGCAGTTTTTTTCATACCTCGCTTAACCGGTCAAGACCCAGTTTTAGAAACCATCGCTCAAATCCAATCTCAAGGGTCCTCCTTAGACCCTACTGCCGTGAATAGCCTCATGGGAACACTGAAAGAACTCTATGGTTTGGAAGGAACTCTTTTCCAACAATATATCATGACCTGGAAGCGAATTTTTACTCTGGATTTCGGGCCTTCTTTTTTCCAGTTCCCTACCCCGGTCGCCGATCTTCTTAAAACCTATCTTCCTTGGACTATTGGACTATTCGTTACTTCTACTCTCATATCCTGGGTATTGGGAAATATTTTAGGGGGTATTGCTGGATATTATTCCCGGAAAAGCTGGTCAAAAATTTTAGATGCCATCATCATGGTAATTAGACCTGTTCCTCATTATATATTTGGCATTTTAGTACTCATTCTCTTTGCCTATGTCTGGCAGCTCTTTCCGGCTGGGGGAATGATGTTAGGAAGAAAAACTGTTCTCAATCTAAAATTCATTATGACCATTCTTCGTTATTCCTTCTTGCCAGCATTAACCCTGGTGGTCTTAGGTGGAGCCTCTTGGTTTCAACAAATGAAACTCTTAGTCCAGAATGTTAAAAGAGAGGATTTTGTCCAATACGCTCAAACCGGAGGGGTAAAAGAAAGATTTATTATTTACCGTTATGTATTGCGAAACGCTATGCTGCCTCAAATCACTCAGCTGGCCTTGGCTTTAGGACAGGTGTTTAGTGGAGTCCTAATTGTTGAGATGGTATTTTCCTATCCAGGAATCGGCTTGTTGCTTTACCGAGGTGTAACCCGGGGTGATTATAATTTAGTTATGGGAATCACCGTTCTTTCTATTCTCACCATTACAACTGCGGTTTTAATATTAGATCTCATCTATCCATTGTTCGACCCAAGAATCCGACATAAATAGGTGGTAAAACATGGGTGCTTTAAGAGACCTTTTTAAAGATTATCGATTTGCAGTAGGTTTTTTCCTTTTAAGTTTTTTGTTTTTTTTAGTAATTGCTTCATTCTTTTCACCTTACGACCCTATTCAATGGTTACAGGTTCCCCGCGATAAACCACCCTCCAGGAACCATATTCTCGGGACTAATTCCAAGGGACAGGACGTTTTCTGGGAAGCAACTTTTGCTATTCGCAACTCGCTTATCATTGCCTTAATAGCTGGGCTTATCTCAAGAATTATTGCCATTCTGGTTGGATTCATAGCCGGATATAAAGGAGGTTTCACCGATCGGGTTTTGATGGGTATTACTGATGGACTTTTAGTTATCCCCTTATTTTTGATTCTGGTCTTGGTAGCAATGTTATTACGTGAAGCTTTAACCTTGGTGAATACTGGACTTCTTTTAGCTTTTTTTGGTTGGGCCTGGGATGCCAGAACAATTCGGTCCCAGGTTTTAAGCCTTCGTGAACGAGAATTTACTTTTACCTCGGTTCTTTCCGGAAACAGTACTCTTTCATTAGTGGGCAAGGAATACCTACCTTTAACTATCCCGCTTATTTTCTCGACTCTCATCAATAATATTGCTTGGGCTATCGGTATGGAAATTGTTTTAGCTATCCTGGGTTTAGTACGGTTGGAAATTCCTACCCTAGGTACGACACTACAGTGGGCTATTAACTATCAGGCTATGCTTCTTGGACATTGGTGGTGGATTTTAACTCCAGTGGTTTTAACTATCCTCTTGCTGGTTGCTCTTTACTGGTTTTCGGTTAGTATAAGTGAATATTTAGACCCCAGGATCCGGATTCAAAGAATAGGAGTCAAATAAATGAATGGGCTCATTAAAGTAGAACAACTCCAGGCTTTTTATGTCTTGGAGGCTATGGGAAAAAAGAAAACAGTAAAAGCAGTTAATAATGTCAGCCTAAATATCCCTGAGAATGAAATCTACGGTGTAGCCGGAGAAAGTGGCTGTGGAAAAACCACGCTTCTCAAAGCCTTATTTGCTTCTATTGAGCCCCCATTACAATTGTTTGAAGGGAAGGTAAACTACCGGATAAATGGAAAATTTGTCAATGCTCTTACCCTCAACGACCAAGAAAAACGTGAGTTACGTTGGACTTTTATCTCCTATATTCCCCAAGGATCAATGAGTGTTTTTAATCCGGTCAAAAAGCTAAAAGTGACCTATTTGGATTTTTTGGAAAGTCACGTACGAGGAAAAGCTGGCCAAGATCTTCTTTCCCTGGCTCGTCATCATCTCGAGAAATTAGGGCTTTCACCCCAAGTTTTAGATTCCTTTCCTCACCAATTATCGGGTGGGATGAGACAAAGAGTCGCTATAGCTCTTTCCACCTTGTTAAAACCTCAAATTATTCTCGCTGATGAACCAACCACTGCCCTCGATGTCGTTGCTCAAAGAGCAGTTCTTCAACTCATGGGGGATATCCAGCAAGAATTAAAAAATACTATCGTTTTAGTCACCCACGACATGGGCATTCATGCTAACATCTCCACTCGTATGGCTATTATGTATGCAGGTAAAATTGTTGAGGAAGGACCGACCCCAGAAATCTTTTCTCAACCTC
>JAGPGC010000195.1 GCA_018056205.1 Candidatus Atribacteria bacterium
CTTCAATAATAGCGCTTTCTCTCTCAACCATACTGGGAGACTATTCGTAAAATAGAAAAGTAGAAATTTGGCTTTTCTTCTGATAGGATGAGAGACTGTTTGAGAACGGTAGATGGTGTCCTTCTTGTCTTAAAAAGGGCTGTTCCGTAAGTGGAGAAAACCAGAGAAGATTTTCTCAGTAAAAACTAGAAGAAAGATAGTTTGAAAAGAGTTCTTTTAATGAAACCCCCTTCTCTTTGTTCACATGGCATTTTCAAAAAAGTTGGTTTAATTTGAATTCCTTGAAAAAGGTGGAAAACATTGGTGATAGGGTCCTTTTATTTTCATAATTTTCTGGTAGGATATTCATGAAAATACCTTTCTCTTTGTGTAGGTTAGTTTATTTTTTTTTATGTTCATTTAACTAGAAAAAAGATATTTTCATATAAAAGCCTTTAATATTAAATTTTTCAGCATTTATTTTGGTACGAAAGTTGAATTAGTAGGAAATGTAAAACAATGTATAAAAAGATATTCTTGATTATATTTAAAGATTTTCAACATTTATTTTTTACCATAAGGCCATAGATTTGGTGGTAGCAGTAAAATAAAAAGGGAGGGAGAATGGTTGATGAAAACCAGATCAGAAACGAACATTTCAATTTTATTGCTTATTCCTATAATAACATTGTTAGTAATAGTTATTGTTATTCCAGGAATATGGGCCATAATTTTGAGTTTTACCCAATACACACCAGGAAGCAGACCGGTTTTTAATGATATTCAAAATTATGTAAAAATTATTCATGACCGTTTTTTTAAGAATGCCTTAATAAATAATTTAATATTTGTAGTTGCAGTTGTTTCTTTAGAATTTTTGATCGGTCTTGGAAGCGCTTTATTACTAAATCATGGTTTCCCCCTTCAAAAGCTATGGGTTTCGTTGCTCATTACACCTTATGCTATTAGTGAAGTTGTAGCTTGCGTTATGTGGAGATATATGCTTGATCCGAGTTACGGGTTTGCTAATTATGTGCTTTCTCTCATTGGATTGAGACCAGTTGCCTGGTTTGGGACGGTTACTTCCTCTTTTATTAGTGTCATCATTGTGACTGTTTGGAAAAACTTCCCCTTTATTATGATTATTGCATATTCTGCTCTTACCGCTGTTCCTCAAGAGATAATTGAGGCTTCAAAAATTGATGGGGCAAACCGAATACAAGCTTTCCGATTTGTAGTATTTCAACTCATTAAACCAGCTTTATTAGTAGGCTTAACTTTCAGAGTAATTTTTGCTCTTCGTGAATTTGGCATAATATGGATTCTCACTGAAGGTGGTCCAGCAGGAGGAACTGAAATTTTACCTATTTATCTTTACCGGCAAACTTTTCGGTATTTTGAATATGGAAGGGGAGCAGCAACAGCTACAATTATGTTGGTTCTTACCATTTTAATTTCTATTTCCTTAGTGAGAAGGATGTATAAGGAAATGTATGAAAGAATACATTAATACTCGTATGACTTTCATATCAAGGAGTGAGAAAACAGTGTTAACCTACAAGAGAATAAATGTACTCATAGAAAAAGTTCTTCCCGGTATTTTATTAGCCATTGTTGTATTATGGGCTTTTCTCCCCATAGTGAATGCAATAATAGGTTCTTTTAAAGAGCCTTTACATGTTTGGGACTATCCTCCAAAGTTTTTTGGAAGGTTCTATTCAATGATCAATTATCAAGAATTAATTGGTGGGGAACCTCGATACTTCAGGAGTTTGATAAATAGCTTAATCGTTACTTTAGGAACAGTTTTGATTGTGATTCTTTGTTCAGTTTTTGGTGCGTATGTTTTTTCTCGTTTTTTGCAACGCTTTGTGAGGGTGTCTGCTCTCTTTACCATAATAGTTAGAATGATTCCTCCTATTATTGTTGTTGTTCCTTTGTTTCCAATTCTCAACGCCCTTGGCCTAGTTGATAACCGAATCACTCTTGTAATGCTTTACGCTGCATTTATGGTAAGCATGTCGGCACTGTTAATGAAAACCTTTATTGACGACGTGCCGGTTGCCTTAGAAGAAGCAGCTCTCATCGATGGATGTTCAAGGTTGCAAGCTTTTTTTAAGATAACTCTTCCATTATCTGCACCAGGAATAGTGGCCGTTGTTATATTTACTGCAATTTTTGCTTGGAATGAATATTTGTTTGCCTTTGTTTTTACAAGCTCAGAGGCAGGGACAGCACCACTTATTTTATCGGAATTTATGGGTGCACTCCGGGGGGTTGAATGGGGAATGTTATTGGCGGCAGCTGTTATCCACCTTATCCCTATGTTGATTCTTACCTGGATAATGCAAAGTTATTTAATTAAAGGAATGAGTTTTGGAGCAGTAAAACAATAAATATTTTTATAGGAGAAATTAATCGTAGACTATTTAACATTGACTCAACAGGCTGAAAATGAAGTTACCTTATCCTCAGCAAGAAAAGGAATGAAAACGATTTTGGTGAAAATGGCGGAAACCTACTTAGGGTGTCAAACATTGAATTAATCGTTCCATTTATTGCTTGCTTCAGTAG
>JAGPGC010000196.1 GCA_018056205.1 Candidatus Atribacteria bacterium
ATGAATGCCTCAGATGGAAGTTCCTTGGAAAGCAGTGTTAAAATATTAGCAAAAATTGGTCCTTCGCTGGTGAAAAGGTTATTTATTCAAAAACTGCAAGTCCCTTTTGAGAAAAATAACCAGGGAGGATGGGATCTTTTTCAGGAAGCGGCTCATTCCAGAAGACGGGTTCTTCATGTAAAGGATTGTACTGGAAAGGCTATTCAAAAAGCACTGCATGAGGGAATCCTTAAGGAACATCTTATTGAGGTTAAAAAAAATACCTATGCCGTTGGTTTGATTCTTGCCAATCGATATCAACTATCACCTCAATCTCGCTATGAAGCACCTGAATGTCTTGGGGTTTATCTGTTCGATCCTCGCAAAGGAATTATAACTCCCTTTTTTGCTCGGGCTACAATTTTTGCCACCGGCGGTTTAAATTCTCTTTATCAATATTCGACCGGTGGACCTTGGAATACTGGTGATGGTTATGCCATGGCCTATCGAGCGGGAGCTATCCTACAAAATATGGAATATGTTCAATTCCACCCCACTCTTCTTTATACTCCTGAGTATTCTCCGGCTTTTCTTATTTCCGAAACGATTCGAGGCGAAGGAGCAGAACTTATAAACCATGAAGGTAAAGCTTTTATGCATAAATATCACCATTTAGGAAGCCTGGCACCCCGTGATGTGGTTGCCCGGGCAATCTTTGAAGAAATGCTCAATCAAAATACTAATTGTGTTTTTCTTGACCTTTGCCAGGTGCTCTCCCCAGAGAAAATAAGAGCGACCTTCCCAACCATATATGAAGAGTGTTTATACCGAGGTATCGATATTACTCAAGAACCAATACCGGTTGCACCAGGAGCACATTTTTGTTGTGGGGGCATACTTACCGATAATTTTGGTCGTACCTCAATTAAGCGCCTTTATGCTATTGGTGAAGTTGCCTGTACTGGTTTGCATGGTGCCAATCGTTTGGCTTCTACCAGTCTTTTAGAAGGATTAACCTTTGCTTACCGAGCTTCTCACGATATTGTAAAAAATCCTGCCTCCAAGGAACAACCTCGAATTATTCCATTTGAATACTCCAATGGAAATCCTCCTTCCGAGGCAATCTTGGAAAGTTTGCGAAAAATTATTCAAGACACGATGTGGAAGTTTGCCGGGCTGATTCGAAACCAATCGGGGTTAAAGTATGCTTTAGAGGTACTCAGTGGCTTAAAAAAACAAGCTGTTCAAATGAAGAATCATTTAGGCGTGTCTGGCCCCCTTCTCGAATTTGAAAATAGCGTTGATACTGGTTTGCTGGTCGTTGAAGCAGCTTTAAGAAACCCCATCTCACTGGGAACTCATTTTCGTTCCGATTCTTCAACGGTATAATCGTTTCTAATCTTGATCTTTATTTTTTAATTTTTCCGATTAAGGCTAAAGAGGTCATACTCTTCTGATTCATCAAACAAGCTCTCAATATGTTTTTTCTGATCAAGTCCGGTGAGACTGACGCTGAGGAAAAAGGTTTGGTCAGATTCCCAATAGGAAGCCTCAATATCGATGCATTCTTCTAACTGTTTTCGGATATAATAGCGGCGTTCTTCCCAGCTTTGCTCAGGAAATGAATAGATAGTTTCCATCCCCACTGAAAATTCCTTGCTTCCCAATCCAATACCGGCGGTAATATCATCAAGGCCTCCAATGTTCAAATCATATTCGCCTCGAACTCTAAAGTGAGTTTGGTCGAGATCTCCATAAACTAAATCTAAACCGAGCAGGTTAGTACTCTTGGGATCAAAGAAAAAATAGGTTTCTCCACTTACTTGAGTGTACTTATAAAATATTCCAGCGCTGAAATTGGCAGAAAATTCCTTTTCTGCCCAAATCTTACCTCCCCAAATCGTGGCATCATCAAGAATAGGAAGGTTAATGCTTTGATAGAATATTTCTCCTCCAAAATTCTTCTTGTCTAAACCAGTGCTCAAATAAACATCATTTCGCCAGGTGTTCACATCTCCCTGAATGAATTTTCCAGTACTCAGATTGGCTTCTAAGAAAAATCCATTTTCCGATTCGGTACGATAGGAAGCAATAAATTGGGGAAGACGACTGATGATTTGATCATTGAAATGCTCATTTTCAATTCCCAGTAACCAGAGGGAAAGCCCGTTTTTTTGATAATGAGCATATCCACCAATAGTGGATTTTTCATTTTGCCAAAGGTCAATAAAAATTCGAGCCTCAAGATAGGGATATTGAAGAGTGACATCGCCACTTAATCGACTGCTTTGTAGGGTAGAATAGTAAAGATTGGCCTGGAATAATAAATTTTCTGAGAAAAGGTCTTCATAGTTACCTTCAATAAAGAGCCCCTTTTTCCTTTGGTAACCGAGGCTGGGCACAAAATTGGCACCCCGGTTATTGAGGAGTCGGGAATAAGCAGGTATTTGTAAAATCCTTTTTTCCTTAAGGTAAAATCCTAATCCACTGATAAGCACACGATCTTGAGGATATATCAAAACCTCTTGAGCGCGAATGCTGTATAAGGGAGGAGAATGTGGGCACCCAG
>JAGPGC010000197.1 GCA_018056205.1 Candidatus Atribacteria bacterium
CTGGGCTTTCACCCTCATCCTCACCTTCTCCCATCCAGGGAGAAGGAACTATTTCATTCTTTTATTTATTTTTTTCCCTCGCCCCTTGGTGGGAGAGGGTCAGGGTGAGGGGGATACCTATTTTCATCTTTATGTGGTGCGGCTAAAAGCAACCAGAGGGTTTATCTTGTAAATACCGTGATAAGTAGATCTTAAGTCATTACTTTTACAGGAAAAAAAGGACTTGACCAGCCATGAGCCGCATTAAGTTACATAATTTCCCATATTTTCCAGATAATTTCTCCAAAATTGAAGTCTATAATTCATGCAGTTTTAAAATTCTCCTTAAATAAAAAAGAGGAAGTGAGAAAATTATGAAAAAATTTTTAACAAAAGGAAGTATTATAGTTATTTTATTACTAACCTTAACTGGAGTTACTTTGGCTGAAGAAATAAATAGTCCTGTATTAAGGCCTGGAATGCAAACCCACCAAGAAATGTATATGATTCTGCTTTCCGAAAAATATACTCCCGAATTGACCAAGGATTGGAAAGCTGAATTCGAGCGTCGAGACACCCTCAGAGAAGAATTTGCTAAGTTTCGTAAAGATAAAGAAGCAATGGATCTCGTTCTTGAAAATTTGGAAGAAATTAAAAATCGCTTGAAAAATTTAGAAGAAAAAATGGATATGGAAAAAATGCAGCCTGGACCAGGACAACCTGAGTTTAGAAAAAGACCAGATTTTCCCCAGGAAAGATTTTTAAGGCTAAGAGGCCAATTCATTAAAAATCGAGGAAATCAAATGGGAAAAAACCGTGAATTATTTCAACAATTTACTCAGGCCGTAGAAGCTGGTGATGAAACACAAATTAAAACAATTCTTCCCTTACTTTTTCAACAACTCAAAGAAAGCAACCAAATTATGGAAAAGCAGCTGGAAACAATAAAAAATAGTAATGATAATTAAGACTTACCCTCATTTCTCCTCCTTTCTTTTTTCCCCTCCTTGGTTAGTTTAATACGAAAGGGGGAGAATTTTTAAAAGAGGAAGAGGAACTCTCTAAGATATAATGAATATAAATTGGGAGGTTCCTCTTCCTCTTTAATTATCATTTATCTTATTTTTCTCATAAAGAAAGGTAAAAACCATGACTTAAAGGATACAAACCTAAATTTTAAATAGGTTTCAAAAAACCTTCGAACTTGTATAATGAAGTTTCATCTCGGTCTTTTTTAACTTATTATTATTTTAATAATAAAAAAGGGAAATGGAAAAATGAATAAAAAGAAAAAGTTGGTTCTTATTCCTATTGTAATTGGAATTACATTCTTAACAATTATTTTTCTTTCTAACCAGTTTCGTTCTACCCAGGCTCAAGATGTACAAATACCTACCATAAAGGTAATCCAAGGAACAATACGTGAAACGATTGAAGCTGAGGGAAGTTTGGCACCATTTGAAACTGTAAATGTAAAATCAAAAGAAGATGGTTACAAAGTCGAAACCGTTTTAATAGAGGAAGGAGATTCAGTCACAAAGGGACAAGAATTAGTAAAGCTTGATGTTAGTGAGTATGAAGCAAACCTTAAAAGAGCTGAAACCGAGCTCATAACTGCTCAAACTACCTTAAAAAAACTGTTAGAGGGAGCCACTGAATTAGAAATTACCCAGGCTGAAACTGCTCTTGAGCAAGCTCAATTGAATTACCAAAATGCTCAGGTTCTATTCGAACGAAATCAAAAACTCTATAAAAGCGGAGCTATTTCTCAGCAAGAGCTCAATGACAGTCAAAATCAAATGGAAATCTATAAACAAACTTTTATTTCTGCCCAAAAGAAACTTGATGATCTTTTGGATGGTGCGGATGAAGATGAAATTGAAGTTGCCCGGGCTCAGTTGGCTCAAGCTGAAGCCAATATAATCGATGCACAAAAAAAGATAGAATATGGAACCATTACCTCACCAATTGATGGCGTAGCCATTGAAGTATCAGTTGAGAAGGAGGATGTTGTTACTCAAGCAGAGACTTTAATCACTATTGGAAATTTAGAACAAATGAAAGCATTGGTGGCATTTAATGAAATTGATGTTCCCAAAATTAAAGTCGGAGCTGAATCAGAAATAACTTTAGATGCCTTCCCTGATGAAGTAATCAAAGGAAAGGTAACTTTCATTTCATTGAAATCACAAATTATTGACAATATTGTAACTTATGAAGGAGAAATTATTATTCCTAATTCAGAAAGAAGGCTCCTTCCAGGAATGACTGTTGATGCCACCGTGATTATAGATCAAAGTGAAAATACCTTATTACTCCCCCTGGAAGTCCTCGTTGAGGAAGGCGATAAAACCTTTGTTCTGGTGCCAGGTCCGCAAAAAGAACCAGAAAGAATTCCGATAAAAGTTGGTCTAAGAAATGATGAATTTTTTGAAATTTTAGCAGGTCTTGGAAAAGATAAAGAGGTAATGATTCCTTCCATTAATATCAAATCAACTCAATCCAATCAGGGTCCGTTGGGAATGGGTGGGCCACCTCCCGGAATGTAAGAATAAATAA
>JAGPGC010000198.1 GCA_018056205.1 Candidatus Atribacteria bacterium
ACCAACAATCATGAAAGAAAAAAACCTTAATTTTAACTGAATTTAAATTCTCAATAATGACGTTATGGACCAAATCATATTTTGATTCTCGAGCATTTTTTTGTAAACACTCAATTAAAAATTCCAAACGGAAAACATAGATTCCCATAAAAGCTAAGTTGGTTTTTGGTTGTGATGGTTTTTCTTCAAAACCAATAACTCGATTCCAATCGTCAATTTCCAAAATTCCAAATCTCGATCGATCTTCTGCCTTCACCTGAGTTACCACTAAGGTAACATCAGCACCATTTTCCAGGTGATAATCCATAAGAAAATTATAATCCATCATGTAGGCATGATCACCAGAAAGAACCAAAAGATGATCCATATTTTTTCTCTTAATAATATTCAAGTTCTGATAAATAGCATCTCCCGTTCCCCGATACCAACCACCAACTGTTTTCCCTAAATAGGGTTGGAGAAGTTCTATCCCACCTTTTTTTCGGTCCATATCCCAGGGACGACCAACTCCAATATGCTCAATTAAAGAACGTGGTTGATATTGAGTTAATATTCCCACGTCATATATGCCTGAATTAACACAATTACTTAGAGGAAAATCAATCGATCGATAAAAACCCCCAAAAGGAACAGCTGCTTTTGCTCTTTCTATTGATAAAACACTCAAGTGATTGCCTTTCCCCCCGGCTAAAATGAGCGCAAATTTAATCGACACCTGGTTTACCTCCTTCCCATCGTCATTAAACCTTCAAGGATCCGTAACCACTTGTTTTAAGATTTTTATCTTTATACAGCTGTATCCCAATTTCCAGTTAAAAATATTTAGACCTTATCCGGTATATTTTCCTTGAGAATTTCCGCTGCATTTTCAGGAACAACTGGATTTATGTAAAACCCAGTACCCCACTCAAATCCTGCTACCTTGGTTATGGTTGGAAGCATCTCTATATGCCAATGATAGCTCTCTTGATAAGATTTTTCTCCTTCACGGTTAAAAGGAGCCGAGTGAATTATCAAATTATAGGGAGAATCATTAAGTGATTTCCTCATAGATATTAATATTTTTTTTAATATTTCTGATAAATATTGCAATTCTTGATCTTCAACTTCCATAAATTGCAAAGTATGTTTTTTGGGTAAGATCCAAATTTCAAAAGGAAATCGAGGGGCATAGGGAACAAAAGCTAAAAACTGATCATTTTCAATAATCATTCTTTGCTGGAATTTTTTGTGATATTGCACAATATCACAAAAAATGCAATGACCTTTCTCCTGATAATACTTTTCAGCACCGATTAGCTCTTCTTTTATTCTCTTTGGAATCACCGGAATAGCAATAAGCTGAGAATGAGCGTGTTGAATAGAAGCCCCGGCTAATGCCCCTTGGTTTTTAAATATAATACAATAACGAAAACGCTGATCTCTTTCCAAGTCACAGATTCTAGCTCGATAAGCACTTAATACATCCGCTATGTGTCCCACCGGAAGGTCGCCAAGTTCTAAATAATGATCAGGAGTTTCAATAATAACTTCGTGAGCTCCTAAACCACTGATAGATTCACAAATGCCATCTACACAATGAGTAAAAGGTTCTTCGATGCGTAAAGCTGGAAACTTATTAGGAACTACCCGTACTCTCCACCCCGGTTGATTAGTTTCGGTGTGATCATCCCGAATCGAATAGACTTCTTTCGGAGTGTGCATTTCCATTCCTTCGCAAAAAACACAAGGACCTGATTTTCGAAGTTCTCCATGAACGCCAAAATCATAAGGTCTTAAACTTCTTTCATTGGCAATAATGACCCAACGGTCAACCACCGGATCTTTTCTCAATTCTGACATAACTCTCCTCCACACTACTTCTGTTTCTCTATCATTTCGATAAATTCTACCTTGTTATACTAACTACTTACTTGATTTAAATTTTTTTAAGGTATCCAATTTTCTTCAGGAAGAATGCTTTCTAAAAATCCAGTTAATAAGTTAATGACTGCATTTAAATCATCACCATCAATAACTTCGGAAGGAGTATGCATATACCGATTGGGAATACCTAACAAACCGGTTGCCACTCCTTGACGATTGACTTGAATACTGTTAGCATCGGTTCCAGTAGCCCGGGATTCAGCTTGAATTTGATAGGGAATATTTTTTTGTTTAGCAATGCCAACCAGTTTTTTAAAAATATGAGGATTAATATTCGGGCCTCGGGCAATGACCGGACCTTTCCCCAAAGCTATATCTCCAACTTTTCTTTTATCCACATCGGGATAGTCAGAAGCAAAGGTTACATCAATAGCAATTCCTAAATGAGGGTCGATCCCAAAAGCACTGGTTCTTGCTCCCCTCAAACCAAGCTCTTCTTGTACTGTGCTCACACCATAGATACCACAATGTAATTTCTCCTTCTGAACTATTCGGAGAACTTCGGCAACAACAAAGGTTCCAATTCGATCATCGAAACCACGACCAACGATTCGACTCCCTAATAAATTATCAAAACCAACATCGACGGTAATCGGATCACCAA
>JAGPGC010000199.1 GCA_018056205.1 Candidatus Atribacteria bacterium
AATACTCATTTTAGGAATCATGGCTGCTTCTTGATAAATGGTTTCAATTCCAAGGTCACGTGCATCTCGTGGTGAAATAAAGTGTCTTTCAACTTTTTCAAAATAAATAGTACCAGAGTCTGGAGGGTAAAATCCGGAGAGTATTTTGATTAAGGTTGATTTACCTGCTCCATTGTCACCTAAGAGACCAACTATTTCATCATAACCAACCGAAAAATTTACATCTTTTAAAGCGCATACCCCGCTAAACCATTTATTAATATTTTTCATTTCAACTAAAGGACCATTTCTATCCATGACTAACACCTAAACCTTTTGGTTCGTTCCCGAAGATAGGTATTAAAAATGACAGCAAAAATTGTAACAATACCAATAAAAACCCGGAACCAATAACTTGGTGCTCGAGCCATGACTAAACCATTGTCTATAAAACGAATAACAAATGAACCTATAGTGGTTCCTATCACTGTTCCCATCCCACCCGACATTGAGGTTCCACCTATGACCGAGGCGGCGATGGCATCCATTTCAAGACCGGTTCCCATCGAAGGAAGAGTTGCTTCCAGTCGAAAAGACTGAATGATTCCTGCAAATCCAGCAAGAAAGGAACAAATCATAAAATTGGCTATCTTTACCTGTTTAATGTCAACTCCCATGGATCGTGCTGCAATAGGGTTTCCGCCGGTAGCGAACATCCAGTTTCCAAAGTCGGTTCTTTCTAAAATGAACCAAAGTAATATGGTTATTCCAGCATACCAAAAAAGTGACATTCGCAGTATACCAACTGAACCCACTAGGAACCAGGTCGGGATTTCAGTTGGGAGATAAGGTGGCCATCCACCGGTGATTAACAATACTCCTCCTCTCCAGACTAACATAGTCCCCAAAGTGGTAATAAAGGAAGGAATAGCAAAAGTTACTGTAATAAAACCATTAATAAATCCAATTCCTATCCCTAATAGAAGAGAAAAAAGAAAAGCAAGAGGGAAAACCACTCCACTTTCAATTAGAGTAGCTAGTATGATAGGACAAAAACAAAAAACCGAACCCATGGAAAGGTCGATTTCTCCAGTTATCAAAAGCATAGTTACACCTAATGCAACAATTCCTAATTCAGGAACTATTTCTAAAATTACCCCGATATTTTCACGACTCAAGAAAAGCGGGGATAATGAGAAAAATATTAAAATTACCACCATAACCATTATAAAGCTGCTCATTTCTCGTAAAAGAAGTATTTTTTTGAGTTGGTTGAGTAGATCGGTTGTCATTGTAAACCTCCAAAAAGAAAAACGGGAGGAAAATTCCCCCCGTTTTTATCAGGGTAAATCATCTTAAGCGTTTTTTGGAGAGTTCAAGAATAAGACCAGCGTTTGATGCATCCACAATTGCATTTCCCGTATTAACATCCCAGGCTGACATACCATAAGTTTTCATGCAGTATAATTGATGAACTGAGAGATAGCCTTGCAGGAATGGTTGTTGGTCAACGGAAAAATTGATATATCCAGATATTATTTCAGCTAACATTTCGGGGAGGCAGTCAAAACCACAGATAATCACTTCGCCTGGTTTTTTCCCTAAGTTTTGAACGGCCTTGGCGGCTCCGGTTGGAGCAATCCCTCCCACGCAGAGAACTCCCTTAGTTTCGGGGTGAGATTGTAAATAAGCTTGAATACGAGATTGAGCAACGTCCATTTGCATTGTAGAATCTAACCGTTCATAAGTATAACCAGCTTCCTCAAGACAGCGGGTAATACCTCTGGCTCGTGATTCTGCCCATTCTAAACCAGGAGCTTCAGCTGGAACTAAGAAATGGAGTTTTTCTCCTTGAGGGAGGTTTTTAATAGCAGTTTGAGCTAAGAAATAACCTGCTTGTTCTAAATTTTGGCCAATATAAGATAAACGTGCATTACCTTTAGGACCTTCGGGATCATCGGTATTGGCACAAATCACCGGGATTCCCATATCAATAGCTTGCTTTACCACATCATCAAACATATTTGGCTCAGGAATGGTTGTAATAATACCATCTGGTTTTTGGGCTAAGGTCGCTTTAAAGTTAGCTAAAACCGAAGCAATATCTGCTTCGTTTTTAGGTCGAATCATGACAAAATCAACGTCACATTGTTTGGCTGCTTCTATTGCACCATTATAAACTGCTGCCCAAAATGGGTTCTCTTCACCACCATGACAGATAAAAGTAAACTGCAGCTTAGCTATGGCAATACCACTAATAAGACCAACCACTAAGAGACTAACTAATAAACCGGCATAGAACTTTTTAAGCATTTTTTACCCTCCCTAATAATAAATTATTTTTTTAAAATTAATAATATTTTAAATAAGCGAGTATCATTTGTACAAAAAATTTGTAAAAGCCTTAGTTATTATATAAACGTCTGAACTATCTCATCCCTCCAATTCTATATAAACACCCCCTTTCGAAATGTCATTGGAGGGTATGGAAGCTTATTTATTAAGATAACTTTAAACAATCTTTACTGTTCAGTCAACTAAAAAGTG
>JAGPGC010000200.1 GCA_018056205.1 Candidatus Atribacteria bacterium
TTACCCAGGAGAGGACAAAACGACCTACCATCTACCCGAACCAAAAAAAGGAAAGGTAAACCGCTCCCACCGGAACCGATAATCCTCTTTCTTTAAAATAAGAAACTACCCATCCGTTCAGTATGGTTACTCCACCGGAGTAGAAAAGAGTGATAGCTCCCATAAACCAGAAAGTTCGAAAACGAAAAATTTTTAATATATTACGAAATTCCATTTTCTCTTGGCTTTTGGGAAGAAAAGGAAAGAGAAAAAGAATAAAAACTATTATGGTGATGACAGTAACTACCCCATAGAAATTTTGCCAGCTGAATTGCCGCTGACTTAAAAAAGCATACAGTCGAGGAGCGGATAGAGAGCCAAGGCCGTAGAAGGCATGGACAATATTGAGGAGAGTACCGGGATTACTGGTGAAGATTGCAGTTACCAGAGGATTTGCCATACAGTCTAAAAAACCAAGCCCGACACCCATAACCATAAAACTAAGGACTACCGGGGTAAAAGCTTGAAAAGAAGCGATGCCAGCAAACCCTAAAGCACTAATTAGCAAGCCGAAGCGAAGAAGAAGAGATTTTTGTATAATATCGCCTAAAATACCGGCGATCATGATGGAAATGAAGTAACCTAATCCATGAAAAAGGAAGACTCGGCCAATCACAGCTGGTGTGACTGCAAACTGCTTGGACATTTCGGGGACAATTGACCCAATTCCAGAAAGTCCTAAACCTATAATCATGAGAGCCAGGAAAAATGGGATAAGAAGGAAGTTTTTAGACAATTTATTTCGACCCCCGATTTGATTTTTAATTTTGTAGATTTTCATTTTCTATAAGATTTTTTAGGCTTTTTTGAGAGAGTAATTGCTCAATTTTTTCTTAATTTCAAAATAGTATGATTTTTAATCCTTTCTGTCAATGAAAAGAATTCTGGTATTTAACGCTCATCACGTTTTTTTACTGATGGATGTTACAAATAAAGAGTTTTTATGATATTCTTTATCACAATTATTTTATGCTCAAGGAGGCATGAGCTTGTATTGGCCTGGTGTTATTTCGCATTTTGCTGACTATCTACCGGTGACTCCTCGGACTCCGGAGTTGACTTTGCAGGAAGGCAATACTCCTCTTATTCGTTCCCAGCATATTGGGAAACAATTGAAACTGAAATCTCTCTTTTTTAAATTTGAGGGAATGAATCCTACCGGTTCTTTTAAAGACCGGGGGATGGTGATGGCAGTTGCTAAAGCAGTTGAAGAAGGGAAGCAAGTAATCATGTGTGCTTCCACTGGCAATACTTCTGCCTCAGCTGCTGCCTATGCTCGGCGGGCGGGGATTGAATGTATAGTCTTAATCCCTCAGGGAAAAATTGCCTTGGGAAAGCTCTCCCAGGCTTTGATGCATGGTGCGCGGGTTATTGCTATCAGAGGAAATTTTGATGAAGCCCTTACTATAGTCCGTTCCATAACTTCTCATTATCCAGTAGCGTTGGTGAATTCCATTAATCCCTTTCGAATTGAAGGGCAAAAGACTGCAGCTTTCGAAATCGTGGATTGGATGAAAGGAGTTCCCGATTATCTTGCTTTACCGGTTGGTAATGCTGGGAATATAACTGCTTATTGGAAAGGTTTTAAAGAACTCTTCAACCGCAAGGAAATAAAGTTTCTTCCCAAGATAATTGGTTTTCAAGCCCAAGGTTCCTGCCCATTGGTAACTGGAGTTCCGGTTGAGAATCCTCATACCATTGCAACCGCAATACGAATTGGCAATCCAGCCAGCTGGGAGGGAGCAATCAAGGCCCGGGATGAATCCGGGGGGAGTATCGAAGCAGTAACCGATGAAGAAATCCTTTCGGCCCAGAGAAAGTTAGCTGGAGAAGAGGGATTATTTGTTGAACCGGCTTCAGCAGCTTCATTAGCTGGTGTGCTGAAAAAAAACCAGGAGGGATTTTTTCAAGGAAAAGAAACGGTGGTTTGCGTGCTTACTGGTCATGGCCTCAAAGACCCTGATATCGCCGTCGAACAATGTCGGGATCGAATCGAAGAGCTGGAGCCATCAGAAGAGAAAATCGTTGAACACCTTGGCTTATCAGGAGAGCAGCATGTTTGAAGTCAGCGTGCCAGGAACCACTGCTAACCTCGGTTGTGGTTTTGATGTTTTGGGTATGGCACTTGATCTATTTTATACTGTAAGAGTTCAACCTTTAAGAGAAAAGAGATATATTATTCGAAATCATGGTGAAGGAGAACACTATCTTCCTGAAGACGAAAGAAATCTCTTTTTTAAAACCGTAAAAATGATTTCAAAAATAAAGAATTTTTCTGAATGTGGGCTCAAAGTTGAGGCTTTTAACCAAATTCCAGTCTGCCGAGGGATGGGAAGTAGTGCGGCGTGTATTGCAGCAGCGGTGGTATCCGTCAATGAATTGAATGGTAGAGTTCTATCAACTCAAGATATGATTTATTTAGCCACCCAAATTGAGGGGCACCCTGATAATGTTATCCCCGCCCTGGTAGGTGGATTGACCGTGGC
>JAGPGC010000201.1 GCA_018056205.1 Candidatus Atribacteria bacterium
AAAACTTCATCAGCATCGAGTTCGATCCATCCTTGATTAGGTTGATACAGTGGGTATTCCCTATAGGCCTGGGCTATCGCACCTCCTTGCTCATCAAAAGCGATAACTTTACAACCAGTTGTGCCAACATCAATGCCTAAATAACTCAAATCCACTCACCTCTCCTGTTTATGCAAATTAATTCACCAATTATTATTCATAATAAACTTCCTAAATAACGCATCGCTTCAAGGGAATTTGCTTCTTTTTGAATTTGGTGAAGTGTCTTGAGATCAATCTTTTTGACTACTTCTAACATATATTGAATATTTTCGATACTATAGCGGCAGGCTTCAGCAGAATCCTCTCGGTAAGGAAATATATCTAAACCTAACCATCCGTCATAATTAGATAGGTTCAGATAATAAATGAACTCAAGGGTTTCCCAGAAATGTACAGCTCCAACCGCCATATCATCATCCCAATCCCGATAATTATCATTGAGATGTAAAACAAATAATTTTTCAAATTTATCCAGGAGAGCAACAACATTAGCTGGTGATTCCTTACAATTGAAAGAATGACCTAAATCAATTGTTACTCCCACATTGGAACAGCCAGTAGCATGAGAAAGATAGAGAGCTGTTCCTGATGAATAAATAGTTGAATGAGTACGAGGTTCACGAAGCTTGTATTCAAGACTGAGACGAACCCGAGGATTGTGTTGGGCAATTTCAATTAATGCTTCCAATAATAAATTCCATTGGGCAACGTAATTGATCTGAAACGGATAATCAAACCCATCCTGTCCTGGCCACAGGTTCATTACCCCGGCATCCAGATATTCGGCAATATCCATTGCCTTTTTTGAATACTCAATTGCCTTTTTCCTCAATTCAGAATTTTCTGACATTAAGCTTCCCCGGGCAAAAATGGGATCACTAAATAAATCCACATCACAAGATGCCAGTTGTAAGCCCCGATCATGAAGCGCTTTTTTAATAAAATCTACATTGTTTTCATGAAGCGGCTGAGGATAATGCATCATTACCCCTTTGAGATTTGGAACCGCTGCAATCCTATTCAATGATTCCTCAATGCTTCCACCCGATTTATAACCAGTCACACAAAACCGATCTGGAGTTGCTCCGAAAACCCATATTCCAGTAGAAAATCCTTTACTTTTCATTTGTCTCATCCTCCTATATTTTTAATCACCATGTCAACATTAAACAATAAAAAAATGAAAATGGCTATTCAAAATTTAATCTCCCCCTAACTAAAGGTGGATGCTGAAGAATATGAAAAAACTATTGTTCTTCTCGGGTCAGATCGCTAATTACCCAATTTACTTTCTGCAAATTTTTATATATTAATTGATAAACCTGGTAACGATTTTTATAATTTCCCTGGTAGCCATTATCCGGTTGGATTGAATCACCAAAGGAAACCATGGCATCTATTGCCTCTTCAAAACCATGAAACACTCCCTTCGCGATCCCCGCCAGCATGGCAGTTCCCAGAGCAACTGCTTCTTCAGTTTTTGGAATAATCAATGCTTTCTGCAAAATATCAGCTTTTATCTGAAGCCATACTTTTGAACGGGAACCACCGCCAATGGCTCGGAGGCTATTTATATTTAATCCAAATTTTTCATATAAATCTAAATTTATTTTCATCTCGTAAGTAAGGCTTTCCAATATTGCTCTAGCAACTTCTTCCCTGGTTGTTGCCAGGGTAAGACCAACAATTGCTCCTCGTGACTTTTCATCAAGATAAGGTGTTCCCGTACCAGAAAAATGAGGAAGAACAAATACTGAAGCAGGTTTGTCAGGTATTTTTTTTAACAACAAATCATAAGCGCTTTCACCAACTTGGGCTGCTTCTTCAAGCTCCTCAAACCCAAACTCATCTCGAAACCAACGAAGCACAGCCGCACCTGAAGCTATATAAGCCAGAGTAATGTAGGAATTTTTCACAACGTGGGGATAACAACAGAAACTATTCTCCATCATTTCTCTACTAAAAAAAGCTTTTTCTCCAAGATTGAGCGCTACACATTCGGAAGTCCCTATTCCATACATAGCTTCACCAGGGTTCTTAACCCCACATCCCAAAACACCACAGGGTTGGTCATGACCACCAGTTGCAACTAAAAGGTTTTTAGGAAGACCGCTTATATTGGAAACTGATGGACTAATGGTTCCAGCTATGCTCCCCGAGGGGATGGCTTGAGAGAGATTCTGAGGATCAACATCGGCTAACTTACAGATTTTTTCCGACCATTCCTTTTTTATTACATCAAAAAGCATTGTTCGAGCTGCTAAAGAATAATCAATAACCGGTTGTTCTTCGGTCAATCGATAAATAATATAGTCCTCAACACAACAAAACTTCCAGGTATTATTAAATACCTCTGGACAATGATCTTTTAACCAGAGTATTTTATTCACCGTATACATACCATGGAGAGGCATTCCGGTTATTTGAAAAAAACTATAGGGATCCCCTCTATCTAACCAGTAATC
>JAGPGC010000202.1 GCA_018056205.1 Candidatus Atribacteria bacterium
CCATAATTTTTATTGATGAATTGGATGCGATTGGTCGGGCTCGTGGTCAAATATCGATAGGAGGTGCGAGTGAGCAAGAACAGACCTTGAATCAAATTTTAACCGAAATGGATGGGTTTTCTGGTCGAGAAGGAATTATTGTATTGGCAGCAACCAATCAACCAGAAGTCCTCGATAAAGCTCTTCTACGCCCCGGACGATTTGATCGGCGAGTCATTGTTAATCTTCCAGATAAAGTTGGACGTGAAGCAATTCTTAA
The DNA here is from genome assembly GCA_018056205.1 of Candidatus Atribacteria bacterium. Lineage (GTDB taxonomy): Bacteria > Atribacterota > Atribacteria > Atribacterales > Atribacteraceae > Atribacter. The sequence continues at coordinate 260 of JAGPGC010000202.1, forward strand.
AGTTCACACTCGGACTGTGCCTCTCGCTGACGATGCAAATTTGGGGCAGATTGCTGCTATAACACCAGGATTTTCAGGAGCAGATTTAAAAAACTTGGTTAATGAAGCAGCTATTTTAGCAGCAAGACGTGGACAGGAAAAAGTAAGTTACAAAGATTTTATTGATGCGTTAGAAAAGATAGTTCTTGGTCCTGAACGACCTCTACTCCTAAGTTCTTCAGATAAAGAACGCATTGCATATCATGAGAGCGGTCATACTATTCTGGGGCTGGTGGTTCCTGGTGCTGATCCGGTGAGCCGAGTTACCATTGTTCCACGTGGTCAAGCCCTTGGAGTGACGTATCAACGTCCCGATAGTGATCTTTATAATCTTACTGAAGACTATTTACGTGCGAGGATAATTGGAATATTAGGAGGTCGTGCAGCAGAGGAGATTGTCTATGGCATCAAGACGACTGGCGCCCAAAGTGATATCGAACAAGCTACTTATTTAGCACGACAGATGGTTACAGTATGGGGTATGAGTGACAAACTTGGAGCTATACAGCTCGCACCCCGGGAAAATCCTTATTTACCTTCGGGAACATTTGGCTTTGGTGAAGTGAAACCATTTAGTGAAGAGACTGCCAAAACTATTGATGCTGAAATACTTAGGATTATTAATGAAAGTCATGCTGAAGCTAAACGACTTTTAACCTTACATCGTGCACAGCTTGACGCACTGGCAAAGGCTCTGATTGAAAAAGAAACTCTCGATGAGAAAGAGATTTTCAAAGTAACAGGTCTTCAACGTTTACCAGCCAGCCAACCTGAAAATTTCCCAGTTTAATTTTTTATGGGGGATTTATAAGGGGCATCCTTCCTTATAATTCTATTCCTTAGACTTTCGTTATAACCAAGAACCATACTTATCTACCCTGAAAATACCGTGATGAGTGATGAGTGAACAGTGATGAGTTTAAATGCCACCCTCATCCTTACCTTCTCCCATCCAGGGAGAAGGAACATTATTATTATTTCAAATTTCTATTTCCCTCGCCCCTTGGTGGGAGAGGGTCAGGGTGAGGGGGCATTATTTTTATCCTTATGTGGTGCGGCTTAAGCAACATGTGGGTCTATTAAAATTTTTTGGTTGATTGAGTTATTAGTGCCATACACAGAAAAAATCATGATTAGAAAGATAGAAATATCTTGGCTAAGCCTTTTTTAACCTTACCTTTAATTTGACATTTTAAAAATGAACTGATAATATAATTTTCACCACGGATTCTGAGGTACTAAATACCGGAGAATTGAAAAAAGAATTTTTTTTCCGGAAGGAAAAAGATTCGAAATCCTTCTGAAAAGAAGGATGGCAGTTCAGTTCTGAAACACTAAGGATGATTGAGTGGCCATAAAATACCTTAGTGGGAAAAAGGTACAAAGTTCGTTAGAGTCCGTGGCCTTTTTTATTCTCCCGAAAATTCCTTATTAAAACTACCAATAAAAATAAATTACCCAAAATTTCATTTTTATAGATTTTTTAACTAAAAATTATATTTGATAATCAATGAATACTTTTAAATTAAATTTTAACCTATTTTTTTATTTAAGACTTAAATCCAAGTTCATTTTTCCTCTCTGAAGAAATATATTATTTTACGATTTTTATTTTAGCTCGATCTAAGGTTAGAATAACCGCTACCATAGTAATGATCCCAGTTATAATCATCTGATAATATACATCGATACCTATTACGTATAAACCATTCCCCACTAAGGTAATTATAAAAGTCCCGAGTAAGGTATTAAAGATCCCACCTACTCCACCGGTTAAAGCAGTTCCTCCTACGACTACGGTGGCAATTATTTGAAGCTGATAGGGAGTTCCGATAGTTGGATCTCCACTTAACATACGAGAAACCAACACTATGGAAGCTAAGGCGGCTGAAAGCCCCGACAAAGCATAACAAAAAGTTTTGGTTCGATCCACTTTTACCCCACTTAACAAAGTAGCTCTTTCTGAGTTACCAATAGCTGCAACATATTTTCCAAAAGGAGTAGAAGTTTGTATTAAAAAAAATATTCCAAAAAGAATAAAGGCTAAAATATGCGAGCCCTTTACTATTCCTAATTCATAAGATAAAGGATTAAGAAGCGAAAAAGCTTGAGAGTGCAATCCAATAGGACGCCCGCCTGAAATAATTAAAGCTAAGCTGGCAAATACTCCAGAAGTTCCAAATGTTCCAATAAACGAGGGGATTTT
>JAGPGC010000026.1 GCA_018056205.1 Candidatus Atribacteria bacterium
CTGCTTCTGTACCACTGTTTCCAAAAAAAGAGTACTGAAGATTACCCGGAGTAACCTGGGCTAACATTTCAGCTAAATCAGCTTGGTGTTTATTGAACAAGGTACGAGTTGAAAGCGGAAGCCGATCCAATTGTTCTTTGACAGCTTGAATAACTCGAGGGTGGTTCCTTCCCACATTGAAAACTCCAAATCCTCCTAAACAATCGATATATTCATTTCCAAAAATATCCCATACCTTCGAACCAGCGCTGGTCCACTCTACTGTATCGAGTTGGGCAAACTTATAATAACGAGCTAAACCGGGATTAATATATTTTGCATATTTCTCAATGGTTTCTTCAACTATCTTTTTTTTGTCCACTTGAATATCCCTCCCTGGATTTAAAATAAATCTTTCCAATATCTTTCCTATAAAATATGACAGGATAACAGCCTGCGGAATAAGATGAAAAGATTTATAAAGAAAATTTAATATTTTTCAAATTAATGACACAACATTTTTTCGAATTCAATCCTTTACAAATAAACCACTCGAGGTTTGATTCCTAAGGTGTCCATCAATTGCAAATATTCCTCAGGTAGAATATTTTCTGGACGTTTCTCAAGTATAGATACAAAAATGGCTTGAAGAACATTAGCACCAAAAGAACGTCCATTCATTTCGGGAGTTGTGGTAACAAGTGTTTTTACTCCAAATTTCCTGAGGGACTCGATATCATTGCTGGTAACCGTATTGGTGATAATCATTTTCCCATTCATATCATCCGGTATAAATCGATTAATATATAAAAAGTCACCAGCAACAATATCGGCTCTTTTAAAAAATTGAGGAGACCGAGAAACTCGTATTTCTTGATTTTTTCCCGTTGGATACAACACATTCAAGGGAAGACGTCTAAGCACTGGCATCATTAAAATGGAAAGAAACCGAAGTGTTGAAAGCCGAGTAAGAGGAATGGGAATTCCCAATGCGAAAGGCATATCACCAATCAAAAGTCGACAACCCTGTTGAGAAAGACCTTCTGCTAAACCATAACGGTCCATTCCGCTCATAATAAGTGCGGTTTTCTTTGATAAATCCAATTTTTCTTTTTCAACTAATATTTTTGGAACTTTTCTTTCCCAAGTTTCTTTAAGTTCTCCACCATCAACAATCGGAGTTTTTTCTAAAACTGAAACCATCTTGGTAATATCAACAACCTGGTATTTATACCGTCCAGCGCGTAGGTAAAGGTCAGCACCTCCTAAACCAAATACATCAACCTTACCATCTAACTCTCTTAAAGTTTGAATGAACTTTTTTTTATCACCATCTACACCGATTCTTTTGACAAGAATTTTAAAACCCATTAATTCCACTTCTGCCTGGTGGTTGCGAAGTGAAGAGCCCAAACTGACACTTACAATTGTTTTACTTTTCACCACTATCACCAGTCTGAGGGAATATCAATCCACCCCCAAACGTTGTACCGGGTTCTATGCAAATTCCATTTGACATAATTATACCCATTATTCGGCAGGAACTATGACAAATAGCCTTTTCCGTTCTAGCAAAACCCTCTAAGGTCCCCCAAATTTCCAAGTTTTTTGCCTGTATAGAAGCATTTGATTGCCCGTGTCGGGTTATAATAACATTCTCAGAATCAATTGACCCACGAAATTCACCTTGAATCATGATGGTTCCATCACTTTGATAATGACCATTTAGATGAGTTTGGTCTCCCAAAATTGACACATCTTTTACATTTTCATGACTTTTGATTAAGTTCATTAATAATTCTCAATCCTTCAAGAGTAAGGGTTGGATTAAAAAAATCAATAAAATCGCAGTAATTATGCAGGAAAATCCCCCATCCTCCAGTTGCAATAACTTGTGCTTCTGGAGCAAATTCCTTTTTCATGTTCAGAACAATTTCTCTACACAAGCCAATGTACCCGTAAAAAATTCCCGAATGCATTGCCTCAACCGTATTTCTCCCAATACATTTTTCTGGAATCTCAACATCTATTCTGGGTAACCGTGCAGTTTTTTCATAGAGAGCTTCTTGAGAAATTCCTATTCCTGGGGCAATAGATCCTCCTAAATACTCACGGTTAGCAGTAATAGCGCAAAAGGTTGTTGCAGTCCCAAAATCAATAATCACTAAATTACCACCATAGAGTTGAGCAGCTGCAACCGCGTTAACAATACGGTCGGCTCCAGTTTCTTTTGGTTCCGCTCTTATTGATAAACCAGTACGAACTCCAGGGCCAACCACCATTAAAGCATTAATCCATTTCTTTTCAAATAATTCCCTTAAGGTATTGAGAACAGGGGGAACCACACAAGATATTGCCACTCGGTTTATATTGTTTTTCTCTATGCCTTGTTCGGTTATAAGTTCTTTTAGTATATAGCCCCACTCATCGCTAGTTCGACGAGAAGAAGTTGAAACTCTCCAATAAGCGAGTAGACTTTCATTATGAAAAACTCCAAAAGTGGTATGAGTGTTCCCAATATCTATAGTGAGAAGCATATTTCTATCGAATTCACCGCCTTTGTTTGATTGATAGCATTATAATCCAATAATGGTTCCTCTGAAAATACCATCGGTTAATAATATAAGCCTTCCATAAGTTTAGCTAAATCACATCTTTATATTGAAATTTTCGATATAGTTAAATCTTTAACTTTCGTTCAAACTTTTTAATTGCAAAAATATTAAATCTTTTATTGGTTAAATTGCTATCTTGAGCTAGCACGGTGAAAAAACCGATCAACTACTTTCCTCACTTTTGAGGAAATTGACGTTGTAAAATTTTTACCAATGGGAGAACAATGATTGCCGAAAAAATTAATTCTAATGTTCCATTTAAAGCAATGATTGGAACTATTTGTTGGAAAGTAAAATTTCCAAATAAAACAGATAAACCTAAGACACCTATTGTGTTCACAAATGTCGCTGCCAAGCTCGATGCAACAATCCCTATATTTCCTTTTTTCAATCCAATCCAAATATAATAAGCAACTACACCGACTAATATTCGTGGAACAAAGCAGGCAATGAGGTTAATTCCCATAGCAAAAAATAAATGCATGGTTGAAAAAGCAAGAATAAGGCCAACCAATGCACCAACCAATGGACCACCAATTATCCCACCAACGATTGCTGGTATATGCATGGTAGTTGCTGAACCTGAGAGATTTGGCACCGGAATTAATCCAATAGGAGTTACACTAAGAATAAAAGAAATTGCTCCCAAAACACCAGCTAATACAATCTTTTTGGTTTGAAACTTCATTATTTTCCCTCCGTTCCAGTTCTCTGTGGAGATACCAGACGGATAAAGTTTTCTTTATCCATCTCTCGCCGCCTTTTCAGGTCGACGGATTAAAAAATTCCTAATATAAAATAAATTGGAAAATTCTACTATTTTTAAACTATTTTTTTATTATATCACTTCGAGAAGGGAGATTAGGTAATCCTTCGGCTAATAAAACTGAATGGAGAACAGCTTCGGTAACACTCTCATATAAACCTTGGAGAACACTTAGGTAATTAGGTCGTCGATCACCAATTGAAACCATGAAAATAACATCACCATCAAAAAGGGTCGCATAGGGCCGAATACAAGTTGATAAGGCAGAATGGACAACGTTAGAAAGCATTAAAAGTTCTTCTCTGGCAAAAAAATATTCCAGAACCACTAAAACCAAGTTGGTATTATAATAAGAGGTAAAATTGGAATTATTTGGAAAATCTTTTATAAAACCTTCGATTTTTCCTTCCTTGTTTCTTCTGCCGGCTAATAATTGTCCTGTTTCTGGATTATAAATATCACCAAGAGCATTGGTAACAATATAAGCTTGGATGCCTTCTGGTTGGTAAGTAGATTTCCCCCAACCAAACCCACTTTTCATGGCAAATTGAATTCCCGAGCTTTTCCCGACTGAAGCCCCAGTTCCGGCACCAACTGTTCCTTCCTCGGGTTCTTCAGCAGCCTTTTCACAAGCAGCATAAACCCATTCTGAATGAGGCGAAGCGTTTTCTCCAACCTCCAAATCGTAGATTACTGCACCTGCAACAATGGGAATATTGGCAACTTTGGTTTTATACCCAACTCCTTTTTGACGTAGAAATTCAACCGCACCCGACATACTATCAATTCCAAAAGAGCTACCTCCAGAAAATACCAAAGCATCGATGTTTTCGACCAATTGTCCAGGATAAAGAGCATTTAATTCTCTACTGCCAGGAGCGCCACCACGAACCGACGCTATTGCTCGATTTTTCTTCTCAAAAAGAAATACCGTGCTCCCGGTGAAAACACTCAAATCAGTATAATGACCAACTTTTAGCCCCTTCATAAACTGACCTTTCTAAATTCCTTCTCATCTATTTACTAATCTTTTTAGGTTGTTTATTGAAAAATTAATTATAATCTTATTAATAATATAACAAAAAACTAATATTCAAATATTTACTGTATTTAAGCATAATGATGATAAATGAGGACAAACTGGGAATATGTTTAATTTAATTTTTTTATGATAATCGGCAGCCACAATAAGGACAAAGCTTGAATTCTGGAGAAACTTTTTTCCCACATTTCGGGCAGGTACCAATCTTTGCCTCTTCCTCGTTCGGAATATAATCATCTAAAGCAGTCTTTACAGCTTGGTGCCAAAGGGGAAGGTCAATCATACTATCGAAAAAAAGTTCTTTTTCTCTTCCCCACTCATCAATATAACCAACTGAAAGATATTCTGGTTTCCGATTGATCCGCCTTACATTCACATTGGGATGCAATATGCCACGGGAGACGAGTTCTTTCTCAGCAACTGTTTTGGTTTGACCAATTCGAGAAAGTGGTATTCTAATAATAACTTTTTCAAAAGGAAAGGCAAATCCAAAAATATTTGCACCTTTTTCAAAGTTTTCAAACCATAAACTTTTAGACATTAAAAAAAGGAGGCCTTCTGTCGAATTTTCAAAACGAGCATGGCCTCCTAAATAACGTGCAAAAGAAGAAAGTATCCTTTTTTCAGAATATTCACTTTCTTTTTCTTGCCAAAAGTCAGAAACTGAAATTGTCTTTTTTCGTTTTAAACCCCAAACAATCGCCCCAATAATTAAAACTGCAAAAATTAAAATATACGAAAATCCGCCCATGTTATTCTGTGGTATTCGAAGTTTTATTTTTTGCGGTTGACGAGCTCCCACATGTCGAACAACTTCCAGAACTACACCCACTGGAACAACTCGAATGAGCCGGTGAAGTTTGAGATGATCGGTAATCAGTACAATAGAACCCACTCCCCTTAAAAGATAAGCCCACCCCTTTACTTACGAGCTTTTTGACTCTTCCTTTACAAAGAGGACATTGAGTTATTGGTTTATCTGAAAAAGACTGTAACTCTTCAAACGTGTTTCCACACTCAATACACCGGTATTCATAAATTGGCATTTTTACTACCTCCCAGCTATAGCAATTACTCCACAAAATAGCCCGGAGAAATCAATCCTCCGGGCTCCATTATTATAGCATTTTTTTTTATTTTTTTAATAACCCATCTCCGGACTTGGTGGCATCATTGGAGGTGTTTTTTCCTTTTCAGGTATCTCAGTAACAACTGACTCAGTGGTCAACATGATAGAAGCAACACTGGCAGCATTTTGCAAGGCTGCACGAGCTACTTTGGTAGGATCAATAATTCCTGTCTCATACATATCAACAAACTCATTGGTGAGTGCATTAAATCCAAATGTCAGCTTTTCTGAACTTTTAATTTTCTCTACGATAACTGAACCTTCTTCACCAGCATTTTCAGCAATCATTCGAGCTGGTTCTTCTAAGGCTTTTTTTACGATATTAGCCCCAACCTTTTCGTCTCCGTCGAGTGGTAAACTATCGATTACCGAAGCACAACGAATTAATGCTACTCCACCACCGGGTACAATTCCTTCTTCAACAGCTGCACGGGTTGCATGAAGAGCATCTTCAACCCGGGCTTTCTTCTCTTTCATTTCAGCCTCGGTTGCTGCTCCAACATGAATCACTGCAACACCACCAGCAATTTTTGCCAATCGTTCCTGTAATTTCTCACGATCATAATCAGAAGTGGTTTCTTCAATCTGACGTTTGATCTGATTCATTCTGGCAATAATTTTATCCTTACTACCTTTTCCTTCAATGATAGTGGTGTTTTCTTTGTCAATTACAACTTTGCCAGCTTCTCCTAAATCATTAAGGGTCAGATTTTCTAGTTTTATTCCCAAGTCCTCGGAGATAAAGTTGCCATTCGTCATAATAGCAATATCCTCTAACATGGCCTTTCTCCGATCCCCGAACCCAGGAGCTTTAACCGCTGCTCCATTAATAACACCTTTAAGCTTATTAACCACCAAAGTGGCAAGGGCTTCACCTTCGACTTCTTCAGCGATTATGAGCAAGGGCCTTCCTCGCTGTACTACTTTTTCTAATATGGGAAGCAAATCCTTAATAGCTGAGATCTTTTTCTCATAAATAAGAATATAAGGATTTTCCAAAACAACTTCCATACGATCGGGATCAGTAACAAAGTAGGGCGATAGATACCCTCTATCAAACTGAAGTCCCTCTACAACTTCTAAAGTAGTTTCTAAACCTTTAGCTTCTTCAACAGTGATAACTCCATCTTTTCCTACCTTTTCCATAGCATCAGATATAATGTTCCCGATAGATTCATCATTATTGGAAGCAATGGCAGCAACCTGAGCAATTTCTTTTCTTTCACTAACTTCTTTGCTCATTTCTTTTAACTTCTTAACTACTTCTTCTACTGCTTTATCAATACCCCTTTTTAATAACATGGGATTTGAACCAGCTGCAACATTCCTCAAACCATCACGATAAATACTTTCGGCAAGAACAGTTGCTGTTGTCGTTCCATCTCCAGCAACGTCACTAGTTTTAGATGCAACCTCTTTTACCAGTTGAGCTCCAACATTTTCTTTTGGATCGGCCAATTCAATTTCTTTGGCAACGGTTACTCCATCTTTAGTGATGGTTGGTGATCCAAATTTTTTCTCAATAACAACATTTCTTCCTTTTGGACCTAAAGTTACTTTGACAGCTTCAGACAGAATTTTAACTCCTTTTAAAATAGACTGCCTGGCTTCTTCTTCAAAAATGATTGATTTTGCCATTATCTCGTACCTCCTTTCTGCTACCCTTCGATAATTCCGAGAATGTCATCTTCACGCATAATGAGATACTCTTCGTCACCGATTTTTACTTCCGAACCAGCGTATTTTCCGAAAAGTACTCTATCACCTGCTTTTACTTCAAGAGGTATACGACTTCCATCTTCGTTTACTTTTCCACTACCAACAGCTACAATTGAACCCTGTTGGGGTTTTTCCTTTGCGGTATCGGGAATAATAATGCCGCCTTTGTGAACTTCTTCTTCTTCGATCCTTTTCACCAGGATGCGATCTCCGAGTGGTTTAATATTCACTCGACATTCACCCCTTTCGGAAGTATTTTTTATTTATCGTTTCTTATTTTAATCATATTTTTTAAAATTGCAAGAGGGTTAAAGTCAATCAATATCAATTTTATGTCATAATGACAAGTTTTTATAATTGATACCTGGTTATTATTGCAAGATTACCTTAAGTACCTTGTCAAAATAACAAAATTAATCAATTTTATTTAGAGTGAGAATCATTGAATCCTTAATAAAATTCTCAAGCTCTGGCGTTTTTAATTTCCCCCGAGCGGGATGTAGTAGTGAATGGCATTTTTTCTTTTTTATTTTCATCTGGTATCAAGAGGTGGTATGTAAGATAAATTTAATATTTATTGTTTATCGAGATTATATTGCTCGATTTTTCGATAGAGGGTACGAAGACCGATTCCAAGAATTTGAGCACTCCTGCTCTTGTTGAAGCGATTTGCCTTCAGAGTTTCCCAAATAAGTATCTTTTCTGCTTCTTCAAGTGACATTCCAACATCTATTTGAAGCGAGCGACCGGTATTTATACCATTTTTTATATGAACAGGAATATCTTCTGGAAGGATTAGCTCACCTTCACTTAAAATGACCATACCTTCAAGGGTATTTTTTAATTCAGTAATATTACCTGGCCAATGATATTCTAATAACAAGTTTAAAGCTTCTTTACTAATTTTAATTGGTTTTTTGTTGGTTTCATCTTCAATTTCCTTTAAAAAAACATCAATGAGAAAAGGAATATCTTCCTTCCTTTCTCGAAGAGATGGAACTTCAATTTTTACTGCATTAAGGAAGTAAAAGAGGTCATTGCGAAATGTTCCCCGGGCTACTTCTTCTTCAAGAGGGACTTCAGTTGAAGTAATAATATGTAAATCTTTATCACCCCGACCAAAGCGATTTTCCTCAAGAAAATCTATTAATTCAATTTGAAGGGGATAAGGCAAAAGGTGAATATCCTCAAAATAAATTGTCCCAGATGGTAGTTGATCCAAGGAATCCTTTTTAGATAAGACAGTATTATCATAATAAAATATTTTTCCCTTAAGAGCACCAGGCGGAAGATTGCTACATAATACCTTGTAAAAACCTTTTTCATCAGGAAAAGCATATTTATGAATAGCTCGTGCAATCATTTCTTTTCCAGTACCTGATTCTCCCATGAGCAAAATCGGTCGTTTTATCTGTGAAACCTGAAGTATTAAAGAAAAAACCTTTTGCATTTTTTCTGATACTCCAGTAATCCCAGCAAAAGAATAACGATAGTCAATACGACGTTTTAAGTCTTTGTTCTCTTCAAGCAGAGCAATTCTCTCTTCTGCTCGTTTAATAGTGGAAAGTATTCGAGAAGGCGTAAGAGGTTGAGATAAGTATTCATAAATTCCTTTTGATAGCAAATCGCGGACTTGATAAGCATTTTCATTTTCGCCGAAAGCAATGATAACCACATTTGATAATCGTTGTTTAGCAACTGATAGTAACTCAAAACCATTTTCCTGGATTATTTTTTCAGCAATAATCATGATTTCAATGGATTCTCTTTCTAAGCAATTGATTGCTACGCTACGATCTTTTACTGCAATGACATAATATCGTTCATCCCGTAGTAAATTTGATATTTTTTCACGGATCAAAACATCTTCTTCTACAATTAAAATTTTTCGCATGGTCATTTTACCTTGGAATTCACTATTTTCTAACCCAACTAAATTATCCCAGAGGGAATCGCTCCTTAAGAAAGATTACCGCTCTCAATTTTTTAACTGATCAAAATTTTAAAAACTTTTTCTCTTTTTAAAGAGATAGTAAGGTCATAATTTTACGATTATGCCTTTTTCCATCGATTCTCGAGCTGCATTTGCTACTTGAACTGCTAAAATACCATGATCTGCAGTTGCCTGTTCAATTGGTCGATGATTTTCTATACATTCATAGAAATATTTAAGTTCAAGATAATAGGCGTCATCATCTTGGGCATTTATTTCCTCTTTTTTTTCTCTATCCCGATAGACAATTAAAGGATTTGCCCCTCCTCTTTGTTCAATGTTCACTCCAGCACGAAATTCCCACTCAATAACACTATCTGTTCCCAAAATACGATACCCCATTGTAAATGGAAATTCTCCCTTCATCATCCAGCCGCCTTCTATATTGGCAATTATTCCCTCACTATAACGAATACTGGTTTGGGCGTGATCCCAAGAACCATTAATAGATTGAGCCCCTCGAGAAAATACTTCGACTGGCTTTCCCCCGACCCAGTTAGCAAAATCTAGGTCATGGATGTGAAGATCTAAGGCTGCTCCTCCGCTTAAGTTTTGCTGAAGAATCCAACTATTCACCGACCAGGTAGGTGGAACACTTAGTCGATAAGCATCAATAGAAAGAACTTTACCAATTTTCTCCTGTGAAACTAACTCTTTGGCTTTCTTATATTCACCCCAAAAGCGAAGAGCATGACCAATCATCAGCTCAACACCATTCAACTGGCATGCGTCTTTCATGGCAACTGCATCTTCTACATTGAGTGCCATGGGCTTTTCACATATGATATGTTTCCCTGCTTGAGCAGCCTGTAAAACATAATCGCGGTGTAAAAAAGTTGGCAAACAAATATCGACGATATCGACATCTTGCTCCTCAAAAAGCCGAGGCAAAGAAGAATAATGGGGAATTGAATATTTTCCTTTAAAATCTTGGGCTTTTTCAGAAACAACTTCAAAGAAGGCAACTACTTTAGCTCCTGAAATCCTTTTCCAACCTTCCATATGAACCCCAGCAATAAATCCAGTACCCAATAAAGCGACATTTTTCATCGAGATTGACCCCCAGAATTATCAATCTTTTCAATAAAATTTATATATTTTTTATACTCACACCGAGGACGTGGTTCAAAAGCAAGAAAGACTTCAGCGACTTGATTTTTTGAAATTATTCTTTCTTCTCGGTCTTTTAAAAGTCCTGATATAATTTTTGCCTGAGTTTGATATTCTTCCATGGCTTTTAAGACCCTTTTTTCTGCTTCAATGGGAGCCTTTAAGGCTCGATTGGCTCTAATCTCAGTGCCTACTCCTTCAATCAATGCATCTTCAGGAGAAAAATCACTCCATACCGCATATTGGAGAATCGATCGAATCGGTTCAGATTGACCCCAATCTGCCATCACCGGATCGCCTACTTGAGGAGTATCAAAAGCCCCTACCATAAAGGTAGCTGAATGATCAAGATGCTCTCGATATCCATTGGGAACTAAAACCCGGGTAATTTGTAACTGACGGAGTAAGGGCATGATCTTTTTAAAAGTTCCTTCTTCTCCCCCGGGAAGTTTATAACCGATAAAAGGGAAAACACTATAATCGTCATACTCAAGGCGATGGATTTTTTCTTCCTTAATCCCCAAAACATTATAAGCTCGAGCTGTTTCTCTGGATCGAAGAGCAGTGATGATATATTTTTGCTCAATAACGCTATATCCTCCCGAACCATTAC
>JAGPGC010000027.1 GCA_018056205.1 Candidatus Atribacteria bacterium
GGGTTTAAGATAATTGAATAGCCTAATGAGGCTTTTCCCCTTTAACATAAAACATTCTCCTGGATTAATTGACTCAAAGTTGCAGCAGCCGTTGCTGGAAATTCATTTTCTGGTATTTCAAAATCGATAGTTGGACTTTTAATAAGATTTTTTATGGTATCAAGGGCATCTTCGGGATTAACCTCTCCTCTTAACTCCGGAAATACTTCTCTATTCATTAATATATTCGGTAAAGATACCCATTTTTTCCGATTATTAATAGATTGAATTATCTTTTTTTTAATCAAAGGACCAACTCCCGGTATTTTTCCAATGAATTCAGGGATACCAGTTAGTGGTATATCTTGACTATTCGCATTTAAAGGTAAAAGAATTAAGGTTTTTTTCTTTCGATAAAATAATTCCAAATTAGAAGATCCAGGAATGGCAACAGCTAGATCGGCTTGATTCATTAAGTGAGAAGTTACACCAAAATAAAGGGGGATTTTTAGTTCATTCCAGTTAACAGCTGGAATATCGTTCATCGAATAATGCTGTGGAAAACCAATTGCGAAAGATGATTTAGGGAAAACTGGTAGTAATAATTTGGCAAGTTGCCGATAAAAATTCAAGATATATTTATAGGCGTAGGATCGACTTCCCGGCAAAAATAGAATACGGGGTGAGCCCTGAGAAAAAAGTTGATTTTCATTTTCAGAAGCTAATGCTTCCTGCTTAACATAGGAGTAAAGCAAATCACCAACAAATTTTTTAGGAGTAAATTGGTATCGGTTATAATCGCCAAGAAATCGCGCTAAATAAAGGTCAACAAACTTTGACCAACGTAAATGACTTCCATAAACCCATAAGGGATATCCACTCCTCTTCTTAAGGAGGACGGCGTTGAATATATCCCCCCCTAAAAAAAGGATTAACCCCCGCCGTGGAAAGGATAAAGATTTCTTTCCCCAACAAACCTGTCTGGTCTCAGATGGCAAAAATATTTTAGTAATAAATTGCTTTTCTTGAAGAACTTTTTGCTCACATCCTGAACTAAATTGGCAAGGGGTTAAAAAAATCCATATTTGAATTGGTACTCTATTGGAAACCAATGAGTTTATTAGAGTCATAACCCAATAATAAAGTTCTCCTGGACCATTCACCGTTATAATGACTAGCGGTCGATCATCAAAGGTAATTTTCAATCACCTCAACAACTTGAGAGTAGGTGTCATTTTGAGCCAAAATTTTTCTGATTTCCTTGGCATATTTTTGCATGGAACTCTTTCCCAAACTATCATTAATCATTTTTTCCATGGTTTGTAAAAGATTTTCGCTATTAAAATCATTCTGAACTAACTCAGGACATACTTCCCTCTCAAGGAGAATATTCGGTAAACCAATAAATCTCTTCTTTAAAAATAATCGAGCCAGTAAGTAAGTTATATTTGATAATCGATAAACAATTATCTGAGGTATTCCCATCAATGCAACTTCTAAGGTTATTGTACCAGAACAACTAATGCTGAGAGAACTACCTGGCAAAACCTGGTACAAATCCTCTCTTTTCTTTAGGGTTATCGGCAATCCTGATAGCTGTTTTTCAACATTATTTTTATATCGTTCACTAGCTAATACCATAACATACTCAAAATCTGGATGTCGATCGATAAAACTAATAAATGCTTTTTTAAAAATTTCTAAAAAATCCTCGATCTCTTTTCCCCTGCTACCTGGAAGGAGAATAATTTTTTTAGCTGTTTTATTTACCTCAGGAGGATTAAAATCAGAAATTTTAGATAAAACCGGATGACCAACCCATTTTACTTTAGCTAATCCACTTTTAAAATAATTTTCCTCCCAAGGAAAAATTGTCAAAATCCAATCAACATTACGGGATAATATACCAGCCCGCCGTTGGTTCCAAACCCATACTTGTGGTGGAATAAAATAGACCACTGGTATACCTATCTGACGACATAATCTAACCACTCTAAGATTAAAACCTGGATTATCAATAAGGATGGCCACTTTTGGATGACAACTTCGAAGAACTTTTACTGTCTTCTTCCAAACTTCTTTCCATTGGCGTAAGGTGTGGAGCAGTTCCCAAAATCCGAAAGTTGCAATGGCAGTTGTATCACTAACTAAAGTAGCTCCAGCTTGAACTACGCTTTCTCCACCAAGGGCAAATACTTCCACATCATTTTTTTCCTTGAGATGTTTAATAATTTCACCAGCGTAAAAATCACCTGATATCTCACCAGTCGAAATAAAAATTGATTTTTTTGTTTCAGCTATTTGATGTTGAAACACCCACTACACCAACCTCAAGTTCATTGGCTTTTTCCACTACCTTATCACGATCTATAAGAAAAGTTTTCCCCTGTTCAATGGCAATAATCCCACCACCATTTTGACCTAAGGCTAAAATGGTTTGAATTCCAATGGTGGGAACATCAAGAAAAAAATTTTGATTGGTTCGAGCTACCTTAATTACTACAGTATTTCCTTTCCCGATCAAAGCTCCTCGTTTAATGGTTTCATCGGTTCCCTCGGCAGCTTCAACTGCTAAAATTGATTTTCTCTTTAAAACTAATGTTTGCCCTATTTCATTATCGGCTAAATACTTGGCGATTCTTAATCCATATTGGATATCATTCCACTCGATTTCATTTGGTACTCGATGAGTTAAATTCCCCAACGGGGTTAGATGCTCTTGGAGAAACTCAACTGGGGAAATTAATTTTAAGCCCTGTTGCTTTAAAACTTGCAATATTGTATTAAATACTTGATCATCTTGATAACCAGAGAGTTGTTTTATTATGGTGTTAAGGTCATTATTTATATGGTTTTTTTGAAATAAAAAAGACCGAGGAAATTTGCCTGCTAAACATAAATTGTTGGTTTGAAAGACTTGCATAAATTGAAGAAGAGTGGTTAGAGAGAATTCATCAACCAGATGGTGGGGAATTTCTTGATCGTGGTAATGAAGAAACCGAAAACCAATCCAAACCACTTCAATTTTTTTTTCGAGAGCACTCCGATAAATAATTGATGGGATTGCTCCCTCTCCGGCAACCAATAATAATTTTTCAATAAACATCGTTTAATCGTTTCTCTTTGACAAACCGAGCGATGCCGCGACGACCTGTAGAAAAAAAATTTACTATTTCGGTTACATATTCACCAGTAAAATTTTTTTGGATGGTCTGGAGAAGCTCAGGTAGGTTTCCATGTCTTTCAAAAATAATATCATAGATTTTTTTTATCTGGTCCCTTTCTTCTTTTGAATAACCTCGCCTTTTTAACCCCACTACATTGAGACCAAAAAGACGAGCTGGATGTCCATCGGCAAGGCAAAAGGGAGGAATATCCATAACAACTTTTGATAAACCACCCAACATAGTAAGTTTGCCAACTCGAACAAATTGATGAACCCCAACAAATCCACTTAAGGTTGCCATATCATTCACTTCTACATACCCAGCTAAAGAAGCATTGTTTGCCATAGTTACCTCATTACCCAGTTGACAATTGTGGGCAATATGACAATAGGACATAATATAACATTTTCTCCCGATTCGGGTTGCATTGCCAACCCCGGTTGCTCGATGTATAGTAGTAAATTCACGAATAATAGATTCATTTCCTATCCAAACCTCAGTATCCTCACCCTGATAAGAGAAGTCTTGAGGAGGGGTACCAATTACCGCATGATGCCCAATAATACATTTTGATCCAATATGCACTTTTCCCTCAAGTATAACTCCGCTACCAATTGTGGTACCTTCACCGATGGTCACATCTTTCCCTATCGTGGTATAGGGACCAACCTTAACATCCTCAGCTATAATGGCTCCCTCTTCAATAATGGCTCTGGCATCCCTATTCATTGAATAATCTCGCCTTCTTTGCTACTAGTTTGACCATCTGATGATTCATACTGTGACCAGAACGTATTCCGATAAAATGACCGACAACTCGATGACCAATTAGCATGAGATCGCCAATAAGATCGATAATTTTATGATAAACCGGTTCTCCTTCTATATGAAAAGTTTTGTTTGAATGTCCTTTTTCATCGATAATCAAAGCAGTATCTCTGACTCCTTTCCCTAAACCTGTTTGAATAATATGATTAATTTCATCTTGAAATGCAAATGTTCTTGCTAAAGCAATTCGGGGAAAACCTTCTTCATTTTCGGAAAAAGTCATACATAACGCAAAGGACGAACCAAAAAAATAATCCAAAAAATAAGTTACTTTAAAAACATTGCTTGGCAAGGCCAATAGATATCGGCCATTATCACTCACTTCAATAATTTCTTTTATTTGATAATAGGTTCGATTTAATTCTTGCTCCTTATAGCCTACTTGGTTGAATTTTTCAGTCCAAAACGAGCTGCTTCCTTCTCCAGCTGGGAGTTCTTCTCCTTCAACTTTAACCAACAGATTATCTATATCTACACCCCAAGCTGCCGCTAAAAAATGCTCAACGGTGGCAAGGAAAACACCTTCTTTGGTTAAAGTAGAATTTCGATTACCAGAATGAAGGTAATGAAAATGGGCGGGTATGATTATGTCTTTTTGATGCTGAAAAACATGAAATACAATTCCCTGGTTAACCTTTGCGGGATAAATCTCGACCCGAACATCTTTGCCAGAGTGCAATCCTTTTCCCACCATTGAAAAAGAACCAGAGATGGTTTTTTGCTTCTTGGAAGAAACTAAGTTTTGAAAACTTTTTTCTCCAGATTCTTGATCCTTTGTAATATATCCGGTAGTTTCCGTAATAGTACTTTCTCCTTAATCTCAATTTTATGATCCTGAGCAGGAAAACCTGAAACTGTTTGATCGTCAGGAATCGAATCAACTACTCCAGCTCGAGCAGCTAAACGGACTCGATTGCCAATTTTCCCATGGTCAACAACTCCACATTGACCAGCCATGATGACGTCATCACCGAGACTACTACTTCCTGCAATTCCACATTGGGCAACGATAATACAATTTTTACCAATTTTAACATTATGGGCAATCATAACTAAATTATCAATCTTGGTTCCAGACCCAATCCTGGTTTCACCTAAAGTTGCACGGTCAATCGTTGAATTTGCTCCGACTTCGACATCATCCTCCAAAACGACTTTCCCCACATGAGGAACTTTTAAGTATACATCTCTTGACCTTTCATAGCCAAAACCATCACCGCCAACGACAACTCCACTTTGGAGAATCACTCGATCACCAAGAATACAATTCTCACGGATAACCACCTGAGGGTAAATTAAACAGTTTTTCCCAATCTGAGACCCTTTTCCTAAATAAACCTTAGGGAAGATAATTGAATCATCACCAATGATAGCCTCTGACTCAATATACACTCCCGCTCCAATTGATACTCTTTCACCAACTTTTGCTTGAGGATGTATCCAGGCGGTTGGATGAATTCCGGCTTCAGGTAAATCTTGAGGGTAAAATTTAGGAATTAACTGAATAAACGCTAAACGAGGATTTTCAACCAATATAAAATTTTTAGCTTGAACATCAATTCCTTCTTCACAAACCACTACATCAGGAACAAAACAATCTCCCTTTGGTATTTTTTGATGATGAAATAAAAATACCAAATTCCCCGAAGCCATATGGTCGATAGTGCCAATTCCATAAACTTCAAAATTGGGGTCACCTTGGAGGCGACCCCCGATATAAGCCATTATTTCTTTAATTTTCAAAATAATTCACTTCATTCTCTGGTTTATGATTATGGAGTCTTCATCTTCTCAATAACTTTGTCAGTAATATCAGTCCCACCATAAAGAACTAATGGCATGTCAACTGCTTCATTTTGACTCACTGGAACTCGAATTTGAGTTCGAATAACTAAGGTGAGTTTCATAGATTCTGCCACTGCTTTAACCGATGCTATGACATCATCGTACCTTTGATTGATCAGTTCTTGCCTTTGTTTCAAAATTTCTTCTCCAATGGGAGCCCACTCTTTATTCATTTCGTCTTCTAAAGCGCGGACTTCTTCCCTGGTTTTTCCTTTACCTTTCTCGTTAAGGTCTTGTTGCCTCTTTTGCTTTTCTTCAACAAACTGCTTTTCCAAGTCAATTATTTTCTGAGTATTGGGATGAGCATTAAATAATTTCTCCACATCAATAAGACCTATATTTGGTGAAGTGGTAGCCGCCCAGGAAAAATTTCCTACTAAAAGAAGCGATATAACTACCAGTAATCCAATAAATAGTACCTGCTTTTTCATAATTAAGACTTCTCCTTTCTTTTTCTCAAAAGGGCTATAATCCCTTCACGATATCTTGTAGCCGTTTATTATAAATTATTTAAAAAGTTTGCCCAATGCTAAAGTAAGTTTGTCCACCTTCTTCTCCTAAACCATAATCTAATCGTATTGGTCCAAGGGGGGTATCGAATCGCAAACCGACACCATAACCAAACTTAATGTCATCAAATCGGATTGGATCATCCAAAACCCAGGCATAACCGGCATCACCAAAAACTACTAATTGAGTACTTTCAGCAATATCCCAACGATATTCTGCATTAAAAACCAGCATTTTTTCTCCTTCAAACTCGGATAAGTCATATCCTCGAAGGGTATTCACACCACCAACCGAAAATTTTTCATAATCAGGAAGGGTGGTATCGGCTATTCCACCCATCAGACGCAGGGCAAGAACGGTATCCTGGCCAGTGTCTATATAATTCCTCAAGTCCAATATATATTTGTTATAATCGTTATCTCCACCTAAAAATCTACCGGCAATCTCAGCCTGAGCAATTCCATACCATCCATTATGGGGATTAAAAACATCATCTCGAGTATCATAAATAATCATTGGCGTAATAGAGTTGGTTACTCCACCTCGATCTGGAATTTCTCCTTCCAAAGCAGTAAGCATTATATTTTCAGTTTTGTAGCTCAGTCTCCACCTCCAATAATCAGAAAATTCCCTTCCAAATACAACTTGGCCACCCACTCTTTCTTCCTCATATCTGCCAATGATTGCTCCTTCTTCTCGATTTTTTCTCTCGCGTATTTGATCATACACCGAGAGTGAAAAAAAGGTTGGCGAATCAAAAAGCCAAGGTTCTTCAAAATAGAGTCGATACAAAGTCCTTGAACCAAATTCATAACGTAATTCCAGTTTCTGAGCATTTCCACCAAAATTACTTTCCTGATAACGAATAAAACCTAACCATCCATCTTCGGTGTTATAGCCAACTCCCAATCCGGCTTCACCAGTTAGCTTCTCAACAACTTTTATAATAATAATTACTTTATCAGTATCACTACCTGGTTCTATTTTCATATTAATATCATCAAAAAAACCTAAGTTATAAATAGCTCTCATGCTTTTCTTGATTTCAGAAAAGTCAAATTTTGATGGGGTTTCGAAAGAAAGCTCCCGAAGTAAAACATAATCTTTGGTTTTCTCGGTTCCTTCAATTTTAATTTGTTCTACAATCCCTTCATGAATCGTAAATTTCAAAATCCCATCGGAAGTAAAATCGGTACCATCTATTGCAGTAATCATATAACCATTATTGCTATATAACGCTTTTATCCGACCTAAATCATTTTGAAATATCTTCCAATTCATAACCTGACCGGGCACTAAAATCATGGCTGAACGAATTTCTTCGGTAGTCATTTGCGTGTTTCCCTGGACTTCAATCTCCTTCAGAATTTGATTTTCTTCAACTTTAAATATAAGTTCTATCCCATCCGGATATTGCTTGGTATCAACCCAAACCTTGGTAAAATAGCCCAGATCAAATATCGATTTAATATCACTTTTAATTCTTTCCTGATCAAAAGGTTCTTTGAGGGATATCGAAATTGCCGACAATATAAGCTGGGTATTGATGTTCTTATTGCCCTCAACCCTTATAGCTACTATAGGAGGACCATTTTGCGCCCAAGTTAATTGGTTTACCGAGGTTAAAATAAAAAAAACGGAAATAAAACCGATTAAAAGAACCTTTAAATAATAATGCCGCATAAAGCATCATTCCCTCCATTTCCAACTTGGTTTTTAACTCATTTATCAAGGTATTACAAGGAGTTTACTCTCTGATTCAATTTATTTAGTTTTAATATCCTTTCCCTATATTTAAAAGGTTCCCTTGTTTACCTAAAAAACAAGAGAAGCCTCTCATCCTCATCTAAAAATTCTCCAAAATCAATTATGAATATTTTATCATTCAAAATTAATCTTTTAAAAACATAATAATCCCTCATGCCGCCAAGCAGCACCGGATGACATTGAAAAAATTTACCTTAAACCATCCTGGCGAGAAACCTAACCGTTCTTTACTCATCACTGTTCACTCTCATCACTGATTGATGTATTTAACAAATAGACTTTCATGTTACTTTCGCCACACCTGATAAGAATGAAAATATAACCCACCCCTACACCCTCCCCCGAGGGGAATAGAGAATTAAATAGTGAAAAGCTTTTAAAGAAACTCCCCCTCCCTGCGTAGGGTGTCACGGAGCGATGAGAAAGTTTCTTTCATTTTTTTACTAATCACTCTTACTTGTTACTTTATTTTCAGTGTAGATTAAAATCTGGCTTTAAATTCTAATTCCCAACCATATTTGCCATTGGAACCAAACTCAGACTTGAAAGACCATTCCCGATTAAGATCGAGTTCCAGATTCCAAGTAGAATTATCTCCTCCACTTAAGTCATGAGTATAACTTATTGAAGCATTTTCTCCAAGTGCTTTTTCCAATTCTATACCATAAAATCCTTTATTTTCTGGATTGGGTGCTACTAACTCTATACTATCAAAAAAGAGTACGTTTTTTAAACCCGTTTCTTTCATTCCCAAGAAAAAGCGTAAAGCACTTAACAGATGGGGTTCAAGGTCTAAAGTATCTAAAGATTGGTAGGCTTCTTTATCCCCAACAAATAACAGTGAAAGGATTTCTTCTTGTATAAGAGGTGGTTCAGATTGGAGTTTCATCTCATATTCATCTAATGGTCCATCGGCTTTAAGAATAATATCATTATGATTTACTTCAATTTGTCCTTCCAAATGAATTTGAGGAATTAAACCAAAATAATCACCGAATACCACATACCCTTGAATGGGAATTGTTCTCATAACTAAATCATAGGTTCCTTCAACAACCTCCAAACGACCCTTGATTTTCATAGAATCTTCACTGTTGTCCAAAACTAATTCACCAGTTAGTTTTAAATCTAAAAACTGAGTCTTTACTCGAAAAGTATCATCGGTTTTTAAAACAAGTTTCAATTTTAGTGGAATATTCTGGAATGATTTATCTAAATTTTGAAAAATTACTGTGGAGCTTTGGCTTTGGTCTAAATGGGTGGTATCAATGAAACCATTTTTTACTTGAATGACCCCTTCAGCTTGAAGGTCAGAAAGCAGGCCTCGAAGAGTGACTTTCCCTTGCCAATAACCCTGGAAATAATCAAATTGCCCTAATAAACTATTTTTACCACTGATATTAAAAGTTAGATTGACCCCGGTTTCTTCCACTGTTCCTTCAGTGGTAAAATCAAAACCTAACCATTGACCATGACCCTTAGATATCAATAATTCTTTTCCTTTTACTTTGGAATATATGTCTTCTAACTGAATTAGCTCTTTCCCCTTCTGCATAACCTTTCCTTGGTTTATTTGAATCCAACCCTCATATTGAGGTTTATTAATTGTACCTGATAGGTTCAGCTCAGTATTACCAGCTAAATATACATCAATACCATAATCAGGAAAAGATAGATCGTCATCATATTGACCAGTAAATTGGCCTTGAATGATTTGGTCTTTCAGGTTGTAATATCCTTTGCCGATAAGATTAATATTTCGGGCATTCTCTTTTAAATGAATTTGTTGAATATCAATTTGGTCATTCTTCAAACTTCCCTGAATAAAACCGGTAAAATCCAGAAATTCACCAACTTTAAGATTGAGGTTTTGACTTTTAATGAACCAAATTTTTTTAGATACATCCAGCTGCGCTTCAATATCTGCCTGACCGACAACTTGGTAACCGCCTTCGATTTCCTGTTCAAAATGGGCACCTTGAATTTGAATAATTCCTTTTTTGAGAATTTCCGGGTTTAAATACCGTTCTAAGCTAATCTTCTCCTTCTCTTTAGGAAGGTTACTTACTCCTTCAATAACAATTTGAAAAGATTCTCCCAGTGGTTGTCCTTGATAGGTTAGACCTTCCCCTTGGCCACTCATTCCAAAAGCTACCTTATCCCATAATCCCTGAGCTTTTAACGATATTTCCTGAATTGTACCCTGAAATTGATAAACATTTTCAGGAAACACAAGATTGCTAATAGTCCCTATCAAATTGATTTCTTTAAAGGGAATGACTTCCCCTGAAACTGATAAATTTCCTCCTAATATTTGTGTCTTACATTTCTCAATGATGATTTCATTTGGTGATATTTCACCTCGAAATTCGAAATCAGTTCCTGACCATTTTTCATAATTCCATACCGGTGAGTAGAAGTCACCGGTGATTTTCCATTGACCTTTAGAATATTGAAATTCTCCAGAACCTTCTCCAAGTATTTCGAAAGTCCTTTCAGCAATTGGAAAAGTAAAAGCAAAGTCTTTAAAACGAATCCACCCCTTCAAATTTTCGTATTCTTTTTCG
>JAGPGC010000028.1 GCA_018056205.1 Candidatus Atribacteria bacterium
AAAGTGGAATTGATATTTTTGAAGATAGTTTAGAAGCCCTATGCCAGCGTGGGAAAACAGCCGGATTAAACTGTGATGAAAGCTGGGATCGAGGGAAATATGTAAACGAATTTTTAGATATATTTGTTCAACCCCACCTCATAAATCCAACCTTTGTTTTAGAATACCCAATTGAAATATCGCCGCTGGCCAAAGCCAAAAAAGATGATCCTTTAGTTGCGGAACGTTTTGAGCTTTTTATCGGTAAGGAAGAGTTAGGAAATGCCTATAGTGAGTTGAACGATCCCATAGAACAGAAAAAGAGGTTTTTAGACCAAGTTAAAAAAAGAGATAAGGGTGACATTGAAGCTCATCTTATCGATCAAGATTATATTGAAGCTCTTGAATATGGGATGCCACCCACTGGTGGAATGGGAATTGGCATTGATCGCTTGGTTATGCTTTTAACC
Source organism: Candidatus Atribacteria bacterium (assembly GCA_018056205.1). Taxonomy (GTDB): domain Bacteria; phylum Atribacterota; class Atribacteria; order Atribacterales; family Atribacteraceae; genus Atribacter. The sequence goes on from JAGPGC010000028.1 coordinate 450, forward strand.
AATTCACCCTCAATTCGAGATGTAATATTCTTTCCCATTCTTCGGCCTAAGATTGATTGACATTCCATTGATTTATTCTTATAATAATAAAAGTCAGTAATAGTCAAAACTAAAATAAGCAACATTTTATCAGTAGCACTGTGATTAATAAAGACTGCAAAAAAGACCGAGATTGAGAGGTTGGTAGCAGTGTACTCCCTCTGTGATTCAATTGAGAAATATTTAATTCGACTGATCGAAAAGTCACCCAACAATACTGTAACTATCCAAAGAGGAAGGATAGCCGAAGAGTTTGATTGTGCACCTTCTCAGATCAACTATGTATTAATGACCCGCTTTAATGTTTTTAAGGGTTTTATCGTTGAAAGCCGAAGAGGGGGAAGCGGGTATGTCAAAATACAACAAATACAAATGGACCGGCTGGAACCGGTGGTTAAGTTTCTTGAAATTTCCGAAAGTGATATTAAAGAAAGTGATGTTGAAGGAATACTCACCTGGTTAGAACGAGAAGGATTTATTTCGGCGAGAGAGGGATCACTCATGAAAGCAGCAATAATTGATGCATTTAATAAATTTAATTTTGATTCCCTTCTTTCGGTTCGGGATGTGAATATACTACGGTCCAGCATCTTTCGGGAAATGCTACTTCAAGTCTTAAAAGTTGGGTATAATTATGAAATGTGAACTCTGTAATGATAATATTGCTAGTGTAGTTTTGTTTGTTTTAGATAAGGAAGAAAAGCTGGAGAAAACGTTTTACCTTTGTGAATTTTGTGCCAATAAAGTTCCAGTATCATGCTTAGTTATGAACCAGAATCAACCGTCGCCAACCATTAAGAAATTTTCACTTCCCAAAGAAATTTCTGAGAATACACCTGGTTTATCTTGTAGTTATTGCTTAACTACCGTGGAGGAATTTTTAAAGAGTGGTTTACTGGGTTGCTCCCATTGTTACGAGGCTTTTCGCGGGATCATTCGAGATTTAATGGTTGGGAAACAACCCGAACTCATTCACCGTGGGAAAAAGCCGGTTCGGCTAAACCGTAGAATAAAAATTGAAAAAGATATTAATCAAATGAGGCAAATTTATCAAAAATGCCTTGAAGAAGAAAATTATGAAAAAGCAAGTGGAGTTATACAAAGACTCAAGCGGCTTGAGTCGTATCTAAGATGAGGATTTTTCAGATCGATTTTTTTGTTCCAAAAAGGGTAGGGTTATCGAGAGTTATTTCTCGGGCTTCTTTGTCTCGTAACCTTGAAGGCATACCATTTCCGAATCGATCAACGTCAGTATGGGTGGAAGATCTCAAACAAAGGACTAAGAATCTTTATCAAAAATACTTTGCTCCCAGAAGATACCAGTGGGTTCAGCTTGACACTGTTCCTATTCACACTCTTGAGAGGTTTTATTTTCAGAGTTTAATTCCTAAAGAAGTTTTTGATAACCCATCGAATCGTTATCTGATTTATAATAATAATAAAGGAATTTTGGTTAACTATCTTGATCATCTTCAAATTTTTTCGGTTACAACCGGTTTAAACTTAAACCGTATTTACCAAGATGTGAATAAGTTAGATAATTTAATTGAAAAGGATTTTGATTATGCTTATTCTGAAGAGTGGGGGTATCTAACTTCATATCCCAATAGATTAGGAACAGGCATGGATTTATCAATAACCATACATCTTCCGGCTTTATCTTTATTATACGGTGAAGACCGTTTTAGCCAATGGATGAGGGATAAAGATTTACAAGTAAAAAATATCCTGGGTGAAGATGGCTTGATTGGTCATATTTATCGTTTTTCCAATCTCTATTCCTTAGGTGTTGCTGAGTTGAAGATGGTTAATAATTTGAAAAAGTTTGGCTGTACTTTATCAAGATGGGAAAAGCAAGTGAAGGAAACTTTTAAGAATAATTCACTCAGAAGTCAAGAGCTCGAAGAAGCTGTAGTTATGAAAGGTAGGCAACTTTATCGAAGCAGTCATTTTTCAATAAAAGATATTTTTGATTTTCTTTCAATTTGGACTTTAGCCCGGCAATGTGGAATATTTTCACCACGTAAAGGTTTAAAATTATTAGAAGTAAAAGAAATACTGCAGAAAATATGGGGGAATGATTCAAGTTTAAGAAAAGAATGTATTAATATTTTGCGTTTTTTCAGAGTTATCTCTGGGGAGGAACTTTGCGATGTTTGAGCGATATACTGAAAGAGCCAGAAAAGTCATTATTTTGGCTCAAGATGAAGCCGTGCGTCTCAAGCACAATTATATAGGGACCGAGCATCTTCTTTTAGGCTTATTAAGGGAACGAGAAGGGATTGCCGCTAAAATTCTTGAAAGTCTCGATGTTAGTTTAGAAGCAGTTCGAAACGAGTTAGAAAATTTTATTGACCGAACTGAATATCAAGGTGCCACTGAGGTTGCTTTTACACCGCGTGCCAAGAGAGTATTGGAACTCGCTCTGGATGAGACCCGTCGTTTATCTCATAAATATGTTGGAACCGAACATATTTTACTGGGAGTTTTTCGAGAAGGCGAGGGAGTGGGTGCTCAAATACTCAGGCGGCTGGGGCTGGATATTGAAACCGTCCGCATGAGATTAAATCAAATTTTAAATGAAAACTCCCAACAACAAGACCCCTTTGCACCAGCCAGTCAGCCTAAAAAAGAGAGTAGAACTCCTATATTAGATGAGTTTAGTCGAGATTTAACTCAGCTCGCCAAAGAAGGAAAATTGGATCCGGTGATTGGTCGAGAGAAAGAAATAGAAAGAGTTATTCAAATCTTGAGCCGACGTACCAAAAATAATCCAGTTTTAATTGGTGAACCAGGTGTTGGAAAAACTGCAATTGTTGAAGGACTGGGTCAAAAAATCATTAAAGGAGAAGTTCATGAAGTTTTGAAGAATAAAAGAGTCGTCAGTCTTGATTTAGCGGCAATTGTGGCAGTTACCAAATACCGGGGTGAATTTGAAAAAAGGTTAAAGAAAATTATTTCTGAAATTGTTCAAACCAAGGAAGTCATTTTGTTTATCGATGAAGTTCACACCTTAGTTGGGGCTGGAGCTGCGGAAGGAGCTATCGATGCTGCAAATATATTAAAACCAGCTTTAGCCCGTGGTGAATTGCAGACAATTGGAGCAACAACTATTACTGAATATCGGAAATATATTGAAAAAGATTCCGCTTTAGAAAGACGTTTCCAACCGGTATATGTTGATGAACCATCAATAAAAAATAGTATTGATATATTAAGAGGAATTAAAGAACGGTATGAAGAACATCATCGGGTTGAAATAATTGATGAAGCCTTAAAAGCGGCAGTTTATCTTTCTCAACGTTACATTAGTGATCGTTATCTCCCAGATAAGGCTATCGACGTCATGGATGAAGCCAGCAGCCGGGTTCGTTTGCGAGCAACAGTTCTTCCTGATGTTTTAAAACAAATGGAAAAACAAATTGAAGAAACCCGCTTGAAAAAGGAAACGTCAGTAAAACAACAGGATTTTGAAGAAGCTGCTACTCTGAGAGATATGGAAGATCAATTAAAAAGAAAATACCGTAAATGTAAAGATGATTGGTTACAACAAATTGATACGTTACGACCTTTGGTAACTGAGGAAGATATTGCAGCGGTAGTGGCCAACTGGACCGGAATACCGGTTTCACGATTAGCTATTGAAGAAAAGCAGCGACTAGTAAACATGGATGAAGAAATCCATAAAAGACTTATTGGTCAAGATGAAGCGGTGAAAGCAGTGTCTCGGGCAATACGGAGGTCTCGAGCCGGGCTTAAGGATCCGCGCCGACCAATAGGTTCCTTTATCTTTTTAGGTCCTTCAGGAGTTGGGAAAACTGAGTTAGGGAAAGCTTTGGCAGAATTCCTTTTTGGAAAAGAGGATTCTCTCATAACTCTTGATATGTCAGAATATATGGAAAAACATACCATATCAAGGTTAATTGGTTCACCTCCTGGATATATTGGTTACGATGAAGGCGGACAATTAACGGAAAAGGTTCGACGACATCCTTACTCAGTTATTTTATTTGATGAAATTGAAAAAGCCAGCCCAGAAATATTTAACATTCTTCTTCAAATTCTTGAAGAGGGTCGCTTAACCGATGCCCAAGGAAGACTGGTTGATTTTAAAAATACGGTTATCATTATGACTTCCAATTTAGGAGCTCGAATGATCTCCTCAAATATTTCCATTGGTTTTGGAAATACAACAAATGAAGGGTGTACCTATGAGGACATCAAACAAAAAGTAATGGAAGAAGTAAAGCGAGTGTTTGTTCCCGAGTTCCTTAATCGGATCGATGAATTAATAGTTTTTAAACCTTTAAAACAAGAAGAAATTGAAAAGATTGTAGATTTAATGATGAAAGAAACTGTCAAACGTCTTGCTGAACAATTTATAACAATTGATTTGTCTCCAGAGGCGCGTTCCAAAATTGCCAAGGAAGGATATGACCCTAACTTTGGTGCTCGTCCCTTAAGAAGGGCAATCCAACGAATGGTTGAGGATCCAATCTCGGATCTAATCTTAAGGGGTACATTTAAAGAAGGAGACCGGATTTTGGTCGGTTTGGAAGATGAAGTTCTTCGTTTTGATAAAATGGTGCCTCTTGAGCTTTCGTTAAAGGATTAGTGTGAAAAAATCGGAATATGTGTGTCAGAATTGTGAATATTCCACCCCCAGCTGGTTAGGGAAATGTCCTCAATGCGGGGGGTGGAATACTTTTAAAGAAGTAACTACCTTTCCTCAAAAACCTACCCAAAATAATTCTTCAAAATCTTCCCCACCCCCACTTTCTTTTCCAGATCTCTACAATCAAAATTATGAAATTGATCGACGGATTGCTACTGGTTTCAGTGAAGTTGATCGGGTATTAGGCGGTGGCATTGTTGAGGGATCTCTTTCTCTTCTGAGTGGAGATCCGGGAATTGGAAAGTCTACCTTGCTTTTAGCCTTAGCCGTGGGTATTGCTCAACAAGGTAAAAAGGTACTCTATATTAGCACTGAAGAATCGCTCCATCAGCTTTTTATAAGAATTCAACGTTTTGGTTGTAAACCCAATCCCAACTTATGGCTTTATTCTACCGATAGTTATAACGATATTGAATCGAGTATAGAAAGTATTAATCCGGTTCTTATTATCATTGATTCCATACAAAATTTAGCCTTGGACGAACTGGATGTTTTGCCTGGGAACATATCTCTTATACGGGATTTAAGTTCTCGTTTTATGGATATTTCCAAAAAGAAAAACATTGCAATTTTTTTGGTTGGTCATGTAACCAAGGAAGGTATTGTTGCTGGACCAAGAACTCTGGAACATTTAGTTGATGTGGTTCTTTATTTAGATGGTGAAGCCCATCATCAATTACGCATTTTACGAAGTGTGAAAAATCGTTTTGGTTCAACTCAAGAAGTTGGTTTATTGGAAATGAAGGAGGAAGGATTGGTCGAATTGGTCGATCCTTCCAAAATTTTTTTAGTAGAAAAAGATATTGGCAATAGTAGCACTGCTCTAACGGTACTTGCCGAGGGGAGAAGAGCATTGCTCCTTGAAGTTCAGACTTTAGTGAATCAATCTTATCTTGATTATCCACGGCGGGTGAGTGTTGGTTTCGATGTTAACCGTCTTCATCTTTTAGTAGCAGTAATAGAAAAACGGGTGAAGACTCGTTTCAGTCAGCAAGATATTTATTTAAATATGGCTGGTGGAATGAAGGTAACTGAAACTACCCCAGATTTAGCAATTTGTTTTAGTCTTATTTCATCACGTTTGGAAAAAAGTCTGGATAAAAATACTATATATTTAGGCGAGGTTGGTTTGGGAGGAGAAATCCGACCGGTCCATTTTTTTGAAGGTAGAGTCCAAGAGGCAGATAGGATGGGTATTGGCAGGGTGGTAACTTCACAATATCATCTTCAATATAATCCCAAGAAAAAACTAAAAGGGATAAAAATTATTGGTTATCGCACCCTTTATGAAGCAGTTCAGAAAGAGGGATTAATTCAATAAGTATTATTTGAGCTGTATTGAAAGGGATTAACGCAGAGAAAAAAACAGTTTGGATACTCTGATTTAAGTGTTATAATTATTTTCAGAAGACGGTAAAAGGGAATATGCTCGGTTTTGTTTTCTATTAAAAAGCGGTTTTAAAAAGAGAAAGCGAAGCCGCTGGGTATTTTTTTCTTTTAACTTATTATGTGGAGAGGAGGGAGATCCTTCAATTTAAATAACAGAAAATTAACTTATTAACCATTCCATGAGGAGGAGATGTGATATGACGAGTGGTGGTAAGTGGGGATATTTGGTTTCAATTATTATTGTCTTTATACTGAGTACTTTAATTTACCGATCCCTGCAAACTTCTTTAACTATTTATTCTTGGCTTGGCATCATTCTCATAACCGGTCTTTTTAGTGTTATAGCCTATTTTATTCAAAGATATGCCGGATTTTTTTTCTTAGAAAAATTGAATAAATTTTCTCTGGCAGTAAATCGATTGTCTGCTCTTGATATATTAGTTGCTTTTGGGGGATTGATAGTTGGCTTAGTTATAGGCGCTCTTTTGACTTATCCGCTTTCCTTTCTCTATATTAAAATTACTTTTTTGCCTTTATTGATAACTGTAATTTGTGGAATTATTGGTTTAGCAATGGCAATCATTCGTAAAGAAGATATTATTATGATTTTTACTGGGACCCCAAAAATGAAACTTTTACGAGGGCAAAACAGTATTGCCAAAATATTAGATACCAGTTCTATAGTTGATGGACGAATAGCGGATATTTGCAAAACTGGTTTTGTTGAAGGAGATATGATCATACCTCGATTTGTTTTAAAAGAATTACAACAAGTTGCTGATTCTCAAGATCCTTTGAAAAGAAGTCGAGGGCGGCGGGGTTTGGATATTTTGAATAAAATGAGAAAAGAAAAAAAGGTAAATATTCGTATTGTGGAAAGAGATTTTGTCGAGATTCGGGATGTTGATGCCAAGTTAATTAAAATGGCGAAAGCAATGGGAGCGAAAGTAATTACCAATGATTATAATTTGAATAAAATTGCTGAATTAGAAGGAGTAGAAGTTCTTAATATTAACGAACTTGCTAACTCATTGAAACCATATGTATTACCAGGAGAAGAGCTTCGAATACAGATCATTAGAGAAGGGAAAGAATCCGATCAAGGAGTAGGTTACCTGGATGATGGAACTATGGTAGTGGTCGAAGGAGGAAAAAAATATATCAATGTTGTGATAGATACCATAGTGACCAGCGTGTTACAAACTCCAGCGGGAAGGATGATTTTTGCTAAACCGAAAGGAAAAATGTAAAATAGAAAAGCTCAATATGCGGAAAACCTGGGGTGATACTGCTTGTTTATAGCCTTGATAGTGGCTGCTGGGACTGGAGAAAGGATGAATTCAATTATTCCTAAACAGTTTTTGCCGGTTTTAGGGAAGCCGGTGTTAGCGCATACTATTGATACTTTTGAGAAATCTCCCTTTATTGATGAAATAATTGTTGTAATAAATAAAAATCATGAAAAGCCTTTCCAAGAACAAATTCTCTCCAAAGTACAAAATAATAAAGTTTTACGTTATGTTTTTGGGGGAAATACCAGACAGGATTCAGTTTATGCTGGTTTAGAATTAATTTTTGACCGTTCTAACGATTATGTTTTAATTCATGATGGAGTCCGACCTTTGGTTGGTGAAGATATACTCAAACGTTCCGTAGAAGGAGTGGTGAAATATGGGGCAGTTTGTTGTGCCATTCCTTCGGTTGATACCTTAAAGATATGTAAAAATAATAGCTATATTGAGTCAACCTTGGAACGGTCGATAGTTTGGAGAGCCCAAACCCCTCAATCATTTAAAATTTCTATTATATGGGAAGCTATTCAGAAAGCGAAGGCTGATGGTTTTTTTGCCACTGATGATTCAGCTTTAGTGGAACGTTTAGGAATTCCGGTTTACTTGGTAATGGGTTCTGAGGATAACTTTAAAATAACCACCCCTCAGGATTTTATTCAAGCCGAAGAGAAATTAAGATGGAAAAAAGCTTGACTGGCTTGAGAGTGGGTTTAGGATATGATATTCATCCTTTTATAGAAGGAAAGAAATTAGTATTGGGTGGTGTTACCATACCTGGTCATCTTGGTTTATCCGGTCATTCTGACGGGGATGTGGTTTGCCATGCTTTGATGGATTCCTTATTAGGAGCGGCCTCACTACCAGATATTGGAAATTGGTTTCCCAACCAGGATGAGCGTTTTCTCGGTGTTTATAGTCTTTTATTGTTAGAACAAATTATTGATAGAATTAGGGGAGATGGGTGGGAAATCATCAATTTTGACTGTATTGTTATTGCTGAGTTTCCCCTAATAAATCCTTATGTTATGGAGATGAAACAAAATTTGTCCCGGGTAACCGGGGTTGAGGTCCAATCTATTGGTCTTAAAGCGACGACCAATGAAAAACTTGGAAGTTTGGGAAAGGGGGAAGGCATTGCATGCCTATCCGTATGTCTTATTTGGAAAAATTAATAAAAGGGATGTCGATATCCTTCATATTATCCCTGGTAATTTTTATTTTTTCCTATTCGGTTTTTGCCGCCCAGTCTATACCAACTCGATTGGTTACTCGAAATTCAGGAATGATTTATATTAATGGAAGGAGAGTCATGCGAATTCGTCATTCCGGAGAGTATTCTTCTATTGATGAGAGAACAGAAAAAATCTATAAGCGGTTATCGGATTTGTTTGATCATCCACCTTCGGGTGCCATTAATTTTTATGTGAAGCCGGAATCAAGGCAAGTAAAAGCTTACTGTAATCAAAAATTCCTCTTTTCAGTTTACCCCAGTGATGCCTCCCTCAATAATTCAGAAATGGTAGATCTAGCTCTCCTCTGGTTAAATCAAATCCAAATGGAATTTTACCGTTTATATGATGGATATGAGGGACGGGTAGTTAATAAAATTATCGGTTTAGCTTCTTGGTACGGACCAAGATTTTCTGGGAGAGAGACCGCCGGTGAAGAAGTATTTAATGCTTATGCTTTTACTGCTGCTCATCGAACCCTACCAATTGGTTCAATTCTGCTGGTTTCAAATCCCGATAATGGGAAAAAGGTTGTAGTAAGAGTTAACGATCGGGGACCAAGGAGCAAAAGCCGGGAAATTGACCTTTCTATGGCTGCAGCAAAAGCGATTGGAATCCAACAAATTGGAGTCGATAACGTGACAATTGAGGTCATTAGGTAATTCAAAAAAT
>JAGPGC010000029.1 GCA_018056205.1 Candidatus Atribacteria bacterium
AATTCCCGAAGCATGAAAACAAAAAATTTTACTCTTAAGTTTACAACTTCCTTAAAAAATTCAACTTTAATAGAATTAACTTAACCCCTCCAATAATTTTCTTACAAAAAACAGCTAAAATAAACCAAGCCAAGCTCCCGGCTCCTAAAATTAATTCTTACTCTATTTCCAACTTAGTTTGTTCAACCACAATAAAAAGGTCATTAGAAAACCGATTGTTTTCTGGTATTTGTAAAACCTTTATTCTAAGTATCATTACCGGAGAAACAATCTTTATTTCATCTCCCACCTTGACTAATGATGATGACTTAGCCAAATGGTCGTTTAAAAAAACATGGTTATTCTTACAGGCCACCTGGGCTTGGGTTCGCCGTTTAATTAACTTTGTAACTTTTAGAAACTTATCCAATCTCATTTGTTTCCCAAGGAAGAATCGTTCCTTCCGGGAGCTCTGGAAAGCAGGAATATTCAACACCTTTACCCAAAACTACTAATTTTACCACTGAGAGAACCTGTTTGGACTTTAAAAAATTTTCTAGCTGAAAAAGAGCTTCATCATTGGGAAAATAATCAGTAACAACTAAAACTCTCTTATCTCGTAACTCCCCACTATTGTCCCAATTAATTATTAAATGGTCATTTTGGTATTGGACGGAAAGGGTTCTTATCTCTTTTGGGAAAAAATTGTTCAGTATACCACACACTATCAAACCGGCTGAATTTACCGCCAGATAAATATCGGGATTCCACCCTTTCACCAAGGGTAATAAAACTTTAATACGATTAATAAGTTCACCAAAATCTATTGGTTGTCTTGGATAAGTTTGATTTCCTGTTTTGCTTTGTTCCATAACTCATCCATCTCCTCTAAAGAGAGGTTTTCAATTTTCTTTCCTTGTTTTTTTATTTCATTTTCCATATAACTAAAGCGTTGGGTAAAACGCTGGGAAGCTTTTTGGAGAGCATCCTCCGGCTGAAGGTGAAGGTGGCGTGAGAGATTAACTAAGGCAAATACCAAATCTCCCCATTCTTCTTCGATGGCTTCTTGATCTTGGTTTTTCCAGGCTTCTTCAAGCTCATGCTGTTCCTCAATTATCTTTGGCCAGACTTCTTTTGCATTCTGCCAATCGAATCCCACTCTTGCCACCCGGCTTTGAATAACCTGAGCACGTAATAATGCTGGTAAACTGGGAGGAATCGAAGAAAGCATACTTTCCCTTTCCTTTTCACCTTCTTTAATGTTTTCCCAATTCAATAAAACTTCATCTACATTTTGGACCTGAATATCTCCAAACACATGGGGATGCCGTTTTTTCATTTTAAAAATAAGTTGTTTTAAAACATCGGTTATATTAAAAGATCCCAACTCCAAACCAATTTGTGCTTGAAAAATAATATGAAGCAACATATCTCCCAGCTCTTCTCTTAAATCGGTTTCATTCTTTCTATCGATAGCATCAAATGCTTCATACATCTCTTCAAGCATGAGCGGTTTTAAGCTTTCACGGGTTTGTTCTCGGTCCCAAGGACAGCCATTTTTACTTCGAAGGACGGCTACCAGTTCAATTAATTCTCCAAAATATTTTTGAGCTTCTGAAATATCCATTTTATTCATTGAATAAATATACTCCGCCGTTTCACTAAATCCATTATATTTTTAATTCTTTTTACCCTTTCCCCACCGTTGGATCAAACAAACGTAATAAAGAATTTAATTTTTGAAATGGTATTTTTAAGGCTGGTTTACCGTGATAACTAATCAACAGACCTTTCACTCCAAAATTCCGAAATTTTTCATTCAAACGGACCAGTACTTCAATTGGAGCACTAATATATATTTCTCCATTTTTTTCTTCAATTGCATCAACCTGTGCTATTTTACCATAATAACGCAGCCTTGTAATTTTTAATAGGGCTTCAACCTCTCTTGGTAAACGTCCATAACGGTCTTCAATTTCTGCCTTTAGTTCTTCAATATCACTCAACTTTTGAGCTTGAAGCAGTCGTTGATAATAACTAAAACGCTCGTTTTCTTGTTTCATATACCAATCTGGGAAAAAAGCATTTTCCGGTAAAATAACTGCTGTTGGGGGATTAGATTCAGTACTTTCTCCTTTAATTCGGGAAATTTCTTCCTGTAACATTTTAGTATAGAGCGAAAACCCAATCTCTTGGATGAAACCATGTTGAGCTTGACCTAAAATATTACCAGCTCCTCGAATCTCCATATCTCTAAGTGCTAATTTATATCCGGTTCCTAACCCTTCAAATTCCATTAGAGCATCTAAACGTTCTTGAGCTTCATGAGTCAACCGCCTGGGATAAAATAAATAGGCAAAAGCCTCGCGATCCAATCGACCTATCCGGCCGCGAAGCTGATAGAGCTGGGACAATCCAAAAAGAGTAGCTGGATCAACAATTAGAGTATTTGCATTAGGAACATCCAGGCCTATTTCGATAATAGTCGTACAGAGCAAAATATCAATCTCAGCATTATAAAACTTTTCCATAACCTTTTCCAAATCAGTACCGGATAATCGTCCATGGGCAATCCCAATTTGATAATTAGGAAAAAGAACTATCAATTCCTCATAAATTTTCATTAAACTTTTGATTCTGGGACTTACATAGAAAACTTGGCCATTTCGATTGAGTTCATACTGAATCGCTTCCTTTATCATTTTCTGACTACGAGGTGCCACCACGGTATGCACCGGTTTACGTCCTTCAGGGGGTGTTTCAATAACACTAATATCTCGAATACCGGTTAGAGAAAGATATAAAGTCCGAGGTATAGGAGTAGCAGTTAAGGTGAGAACATCAACCGTTGATTTCATTTTCTTGAGTCGTTCTTTATGCATCACTCCAAATCGCTGTTCTTCATCAATTATGACCAAACCCAGGTCATGAAACTGAATATCTTTTTGAATGAGCCGATGGGTACCGATTAAGATATCTATTTCATTATTTTTTACTCTTTCAACAATTTGTTTTTGTTCCTGAGGTGATTTAAAGCGGTTGATAACTGCAATTTTTACTGGAAATTTTTTTAAACGCTCCCTAAACGTAAGATAATGTTGCTCAGACAAAATAGTAGTTGGTGCTAGTAAAGCAACCTGTTTCCCATCCATAACTGCTTTAAAAGCAGCCCTTACAGCAATTTCAGTTTTTCCATACCCTACATCACCACATATAAGTCTATCCATCGGTCGTGAAGATTCCATATCACGTTCTACGTCTAAAATCGCTTGTTTTTGATCGGGTGTCTCAATATAAGGGAAAGAAAGTTCAAGCTGTTTCTGCCAGGTCGAGTTAGGAGAAAAAGCATGCCCTCGTTCAATATTTCGACGAGCATATATTTCTAACAATTCCCGAGCTGTTGCCTGAATTGATTGAGCAACCTTTTGTTTTGCCTTTCCCCATTCATCTTTTCCTAACCGGGATATTTTAGGTTTCACCTCGCCACTGCCAATATATTTTTGAACTAATGAAGCACTTTCAATTGGCACATAGAGAATATCGCCGGCTGCGTATTCAATAACCAGGTAAACCCGGTGGATCCCCTCCAAAACCATTTCCTTTATTCCTCTAAAGATTCCGATTCCTTGTTCATCATGAACAATATAATCTCCCGGTTGAAGCGAGCTCATCATTTCTTCTTCAATGGCTAACTCAACTCTTTTTTGACCCGGTTTGGAAAAATCTTTTCCAAAAACTTCCTGAGTAGTTAAAACCGAAAACCCGAGATCGGTAAGAATAAAGCCTTCGACTGGAAAACCCTTTAAAAGAAAAATTTGGTTTGAGCTATTTACTTCTCTTGAATAAGGGATTTTTTCTTCATCTAAAATCGCTGCTAATAACTCAACTTTCTCTGATGGAAAAATTAAATAGGTTTCCCCCCTATTATTTTCCTTTAATCCACTGATCAGCTTAGATATCTCGCCAAAATAAGAAGGTGGACGAGCAGCGGAAATGACTATCTCAGGGAGGTCATATTTCGATACAATCCCAGCAATCACCTGAGGGATATGGGATAGATTAATATTTTCAAAAAATACATCATCCCAAAAAATGAGATGAGCTTTTTCCATAATGAGTTTAATTAAAGGTAGGGTTTTAAACTCTCCATCGCTTGGAATGATTAAGGCACGCTCCAACTCATGGTTAGTTCTTTGGGTGTCAGCTTGAAAGTATTTCATTTTCTCTAATATATCTCCCCACCAATAAGTTCTTATCGGTTCCAGACCATCGGGAGGATAAATATCCACCACTTCGCCACGAATTGCTATATCACCCTTTTCTCTCACATAATTTTTTCTTTCATATCCCATTCGGTAGCATTGATCAATTAATTGATCTCGCTGGTATTCTTTTTCCTTCTCTAATAAAACTGATAGACTCATAAAATTTTCCAAATCAACTACTTCTTGATTGAGTTCATCGACACTTAAGATAATTACTACATTTTTTTTCTCAAGTAGAGTTTTTTGGAGGACAATTCCTGAGTATTTTTCCTCAAAATCAACCCCAACAGCCCTTATTTCATTTTGGTTTAAAAAAGAAAGACTTTCTATTTGCCGAAAGACTTTTCTTTTCGTATCTTCACTAGAGGTTATATAAAATATGGGAGAATATTCAGTTTGAGATAAAAGCTGGGCAACCAAAGGTCGGACCGGCTGAATTACCGAGAGGTAACACTGGGTTGAAGATCGGATTGGTTTGGTTAATTTTTGAAGAAAATGAGAAATATTCATGAAAAAAACCGTATAACTATAAAGGTTAATAAAACTGAAAACCCGCTACCCATTATTATTTGAAGTAGAGTATGTTTTTTAAGGGTATATCGTGCCCAACCGAGAGGAATAAGTAAAAGATAAGCTAAAATAAAAATGGGATTCACTAAAAAAACCAGCGCAGTTACCGGACCAGCAACCCCAGCCATATGCATGCTGATTTTCCAAAAAAGTGATACGAAAGCCCCGATAAAAGTGACTACAATGTAGGAAGCAGTAATTGCCAATATAGGATAAGGAGCTTGGAGTAACCAAAAAACAAAAAAACCGATAATATATAACCCTACAATACTTATATAAGGTACAAAACGCTCCCGTCGATCAGAAAGATCCGGATCGGATATTTTGTTATAACGGGCAAGAATATAAACTAAAACCATGGGTGCTAAAGTAATAAATACAATTCCTATCAAAGCATAATAGAACCCAGTGACCGAGGGAGCGACATATAGTGATACGATAATATAGAGGGCTATTGGAATAAATGTTGGTTGAAAAATAATGGATAGGATTTTTGCTATTTTTCTTAGTTCCACAATGATGTATCTCCTTAGCAGTTATAATGTAGAAATGGTGTTAAACCGGTTCATGGCATATTGGACACCTTGAGTAACAATACCAAGTAAGGCTTCAGCTGATCGTTTCTCTGATTCAGCGAGAACAGTCGCTTCATCAGAAGTAGGCTTGAGTAAAACGTAATTAGTAATTTCATCTTTTTGCTTTGGTCTTCCAATACCTACCCGTAAACGGATAAAATTTTCCAGGTCAAAGTATTCAGCAATAGAAAGAACACCTTTATGACCTGCAGCTCCACCATCCCGATGAATGCGAATCTTTCCCAATGGAAGATCAAGTTCGTCATGTACAATAATCTTATTTTCAAAAGATTTATTAATATAACTCATAAAAGACAAAAGCCCCAAACCACTGAGGTTCATATAAGTAAGGGGCTTTACCAGATAGAGCTCGTGATTGTCGATATTACCATGACACCATTGAAAGTTCTTTTTTTCATTCCATTTCCAATGATACTGTTCAGATAAAATATCGACTACTCGAAAGCCAACATTATGACGGCTATATTGATATTTTTGACCGGGATTTCCCAGTCCAATAACCAAAAACACTTAGTCTTCCTCTGCCTCTTTCTCCTTCTTTTCACCTTTTTTAACTACTTCTGGTTCGGGTGTTTCACTTTCTTCTTCTGAAACTTCTTCAACCAATACTTCAGGAGGAGTAACAACTACCACTACATCCTCAAGATTTTCATTAATGGTAACACCTTCTGGAATTTTGACATCCTTAAGGTGAATTGTGTCACCAATTTCTAAACCATTAATATCAACTTCAATAAATTCGGGGATGGCATCGGGTAAACATTCAATTTCCACTTCTTGCATAATCTGTTCTAAGGTACCACCGGATTTAACTCCAGGAGCTTCACCCTTGAACAAAAGGGGAACTCTTAAAGTTATTTTCTGATCTGCTTTAACTCCATAAAAATCAATATGCAAAACTTGTTCTTTAATGGGATTCCTCTGAATATCTTTGATAATCCCGCGATGAACATCTCCATCAATAGAAATATTTAGTAATTGATGGGCTGCTCCTGATACTTTCAATACTCTTTTTAATTCACTTTCTTGAATTTTCAGTAAAATAGTATTACCTTCCTTGCTTTCATTAGCATAATAAACTCCAGGAACCCAACCCGATTTTCTCAACTTCTTCATGCTTTCTTTTCCGATGAATTCCCTCTTTTTGGTATTAACGGTCAAAATTTCTTTTTGATTCATGGTATTCCCTCCGCTCTCAAAACTATGATAACATCAGCTTAGACTAAAGTTATTTATATTCTGAACTGATGGAGTTTTTTATAAGAAAAGCTCACTAACGGATAATTCACTATAAATTCGTTTTATTGCCTCAGCAAAAATTGGTGCTACTGATAGGACTCGCACTTTATCGTTGGTTCGGATTCTCAACTCATCTGAATTGGAAGGGATAGTATTGGTCACAACGACTTCTTTTAAATACGAGTCCTTTATTCGATCTAAAGCTGGTTCACTGAATACTGGATGGGTTGCACAAGCATATATTTCAACTACTCCCCGCTCTTTTAGAGCCTGTGCTCCTTCAACTAAAGTTCCAGCTGTATCAATAAGGTCATCTATTAATACGGCTCTTTTCCCTTTAACATTTCCGATTACATCCATCACTTGAACCTTTGCATAGGTAGGTCGATATTTATCAATAACGGCTAAATCAACACCAAGATGATTAGCAAAATTTCGAGCTCGTGCCGTCCCTCCTACATCAGGACTTACAACCACTACATCCGATAAATTTTTCGAAGCAAAGTATCGAGCCAAGAGTGATTGGGCAACTAAATTATCGACTGGGATATCAAAAAATCCTTGTATTTGACCAACATGTAAATCCATGGTTAAAACTCGGTCAACTCCGGCGGTTACCAGTAAATTAGCAACCAGTTTTGCCGAGATTGGTTCTCTTCCCTTAGTTTTTCGATCTTGCTTGGCATACCCATAAAAAGGAATTACTGCTGTTATTCTTCTGGCTGAGGCACGACTCAATGCATCAATCATGATAAGAAGTTCCATAATATGATCATTTACTGGTGGACAAGTAGGTTGAACCACAAATACATCACAGCCTCGAACACTTTCCTCAATTTGTACACGAATTTCTCCATTGGGAAAACGACCCACATCAGCCCGACCCTGAGGAAGATCAAGATACCAACAAATTTCTTGTGCCAGGAACGGATTTGCTTTTCCAGTAAAAACCTTCATATGCTGGCTTATTTCACTATAGCCAATCATTTTTCTATCAGCTCCTGTTTTTTTTCTTTTCAACCCATTTATCAATATTAACCTGTCTGGCTCGTCCCACACCGAGAGCTCGAGGTGGAACATCTTGGGTAATCGTCGAACCAGCAGCCGTATAAGCTCCTTCACCAATGGTTACCGGAGCAACCAAAGAGTTATTACTCCCGATGAAAACCTGATCATGAATAATGGTGGGATGTTTTTTATACCCATCATAATTACAAGTAATGGTTCCCGCTCCAATATTAACTTTTTTCCCTAATCGAGCATCACCTAAGTAACTGTGGTGCAAGGCTTTGGTCTCTTCACCAATTTCAGATTTTTTAACTTCAACAAAATTTCCAATGCGAGCATTTTTCTTAATATAGGAATTCATTCGAATATGAGTAAAAGGACCAATAATCACTTCGTCTTCCAGAATAGAATCTTCCACAATACTATATTCAATTCGGCAATTTTTCCCAATTCGAGAGTTGATTAAATGGGTATAAGGTCCAACTTTGGTATTTTCTCCTATTTCACATTGTCCTTCAATAATTGTTCCAGGGAATAGCCACACGTCTTTATCGCATTTAGCATCCCAATCAACATAAACCGATTCCGGATCAATAATTTTAACACCCGAATCAAACAATTGGTTTATTTTTTTCTTACGAAGAATCCCAATTACTGTTGATAGTTCATCGGGTGAATTGACGTTGATAAATTGAGTATCCCAGGGAACCATATAAACCAAGGCTTCAAAATTGAGATTTTTTGCTGTTTCAAGGACATCAGTAAGGTAATATTCTCCCTGAATATTATTTCTATTAATTGAATGAAGTACCGTTTCTATTTCATTTTTTTGAAAGGCATAAATCCCTAAGTTGATTTCACGGATTTTTTTCTCCTCATCATTACAATCACTTTCTTCAACGATTTTTAAAGGTACACCTTGCCGATCTCTTATTATCCGACCAAAACCATTGGGAGTCTCTGATTCAGTGCTTAAAAGCGCAACCGGAGCATGATTTTTTTCAAAAAAAGTCATGAATTGATGAATAGTAATAGGTTCGAGAAGTGGCATATCAGCATAAATTACCAATATTTTCTGAATATCAGAATCAAGATAAGGCAATATCGACTGCACGGCGTGAGCAGTTCCTAAGGGTTGGTCTTGGGTAACCAATTTGACCTTTGGATCAATCACCGATCGAACCTGGTCGAAGTAATAAGGGGAAACTACCGCTAATCGTCTCCCACAAAATTCGGGTATCTCGAGTTCTAAAAGATAGTTAATCAGTGGTTTCCCCAAAACTGGTAATAAAATTTTAGGTTGAGAGGACTTCATTCTCTTCCCCTTGCCAGCCGCCAAAACACAAATACACCAATCACGGAAATCCATAATACCCTCCTGGATAAAACCATCTATTGTAATAACTAATATTATCTAATAATAATTTATAAAAAACTGCTTATTTTTAATTAATTTACTCAATAAAAAACTTTATGCATTTTCTATTCAATTTGTTTTTTAACTACAATAAGCGTTTTTAAAACATCCAATCTCATTAATTATAAATCAGTCCTACAAAAAATAAAACGCGACCTTTTTAGCCGCGTTTTCTTCATCTTTTTGGCTGGGGCGGAAGGATTTGAACCTTCGCAATCAGGGATCCAAAGTCCCTTGCCTTTCCGCTTGGCTACGCCCCAACTCGAAACCAAAAGCGAATTAATTATATATAATAGTGTCTTTGAAGTCAATTTTCTGGTTTTAATTTCTAAGACTGGTTATCGGAGCTGGAATCCTTCCTCCACAGCCAATAAAATTTTTGGGATTGGTTGGATTAACCTCAATGACTACTGTTTCTCCTAATAAGCCACCCCAAACTATAGTTAACCGCAAAACTGGTGGTAATTGTCTTCCCTTTTCCTACCATTCCCAAAGTCAGTAATCGGGAATCTAAAAGCTTTTACTAGTGGAAAATTTCCCACCAGTAGTTTTTGTTTTAACCTTTCATGTTTTGTTTTCAGGGGGTTATAGGGGGTTTCCCCTCTATAGTTCTGATACATTCAGGAATGACAGAGAGAGGTGTCAATCACCAGATCGACCT
>JAGPGC010000030.1 GCA_018056205.1 Candidatus Atribacteria bacterium
GTTGTAGTATATTTTCAATATTGTTTTCCTCTTCATAATTCATTAGTTCGCGAAGATCAATTCCCTTATCACCAAGAAGATTTAATTGGCTCGAATCATCCATACCTTCTTCGGTTTCTAACTTTACCTTGCGATATTCAGGAAAACCAGTTCCGGCTGGAATAATTTTCCCAATTATGACATTCTCTTTAAGCCCAACCAACTCATCAATCTTTCCCTTGATCGCTGAATCGGCTAAAACATGGGTAGTCTGTTGGAAAGAAGACGCCGATAAAAAGCTCTCAGTCGCCAAAGAGGCTTTTGTTATTCCCAATACCACCGGTCTCCCGGTTGCTACCTGTTTGATTCCAGCTAGGTAAGCAGCCTTATCAATCAGGTTCCTTGTTTCAGTTTCGGCTTCGGCTTCCCGTATCAAGAGGTATTCAACATTGTCCTCGGCGATTTTAATTATTCCGTCACGATCTATAGTTTGTCCGGCTTTAATGATGACTGAATTATTCTCTCCTATAGAAATATCTTGAGCTGCTACCTTTCCAAATACCTCTCGTTCCAGGAGTTCGCTCAATCGGCCTTCAATAGATAAGAAATGCCCATCTCCTAATTTAACTTCTTTAACATCTTCCATAACCAGACGTCGGGCTACTGCTCGGCTTATCTGTTGCCCTGAAGCAATAATTAAGTCACCACTTTTGGGACTAACGATATCCTTTTCCACTTCTTTTCCTAAGATTTCTTCTCGCAACTCCCGGATTAAACTTTCCTTTATTTGAAAGGTTTCGACATTCTTCCATACGGTAACCTTATCGATGTTATGACTTTCAAAAATATCTTGATGTTGACTTTCAATTTTGGTATTAGCATTAATAATCACTTCACCGGTTTGGGGATCAGTCACCTCTTCAGCTAATATTGCTCCTTTTAACTTTTCCCAGGTGCCCTTCTCTCGAGTTCGAAGAATTACCGGACCTAAATCAGCTATATGCTCCACTTTCTGTTCACTGATAACTTCACCCGCTTTCACCAAAACCCTTCCATCTTGATCCAGAATATCATCAACGCTGATCTGGTCTTTTAATTCGGATTTTAAAAATCGGTATCCACGAATTATCTTATAGGGATTTTGATCTTTATCAATTATATAAAAGGGCTTACAGTCGTTCGAGAGAATAATCTTCAATTTCTCTTCATCAATTGTTTCTCCTTTTTGAACTATAATTTCACCAGAAAGATCAAAAGCTGGTTCTCTTAGGGTAAAACCTTCAAAAAGTGAGAGTGCTTTCTCTAAAACCGACCGGTTTTCTTCGTTAATCCGATTATTCTCCCGCTCAAAATCTTCAATATGAACTAGCTCACCAGAGAGAAGTTCAGTATCACCGGAATTTTCCACCATAACTTTATTGAGACGAGCTATTTGTCGAACAATGGTTTCAATATGTTTATCGTTAATATTAACTCCTTGGGAAAGGTAAACTGATTGGATTTCTCCAACCAGATGGTTTTGAACCTCTCGTATACCCTTGATGCGAAGAATATCTCGAGGATTGATCGGACCTAAGGTTAAACGATCACCCGCTTTTACTCGGGTATTTTCACTTACCTTAATCCGGATATCCGGTGGAACTAAATAGGTCCGTACAGTTTGATCAGCTTCATCTTCATCGGGACGAACAATGACTTTTCTCCGGTTTCCAATGGCTTCGATCTTTTCCACTTCTCCATCGACATCGGACAGGATAGCAGCTTTTTTTGGTTTTCGAACTTCAAATAATTGCTCTACTCGAGGGAGACCTTGGGTAATATCTTCACCGGTAATTCGAATCCCTCCAGTATGAAAGGTTCTCATAGTTAGCTGAGTTCCTGGCTCACCAATTGATTGGGCAGCCAATATACCAACCGATTCTCCAATATCAACCATCTTACCGGTAGCTAAATTTCTTCCATAACATTTTGCACATACCCCATATCGTGCTCTACAGGTAAGAACTGATCGGACTTCCAATTCCCGGATTTTGTATTCCTGCAATTTTTGAATAACAACCTCATTAACTTCCTCGCCGGCAGCCAGGATCAGTTGATCGCTTCCAGGGATATAAATATTATTTAGAACTGTCCGACCTAATACTCTTTCCTCAAAATACTCAATGACATTATCATTTTCATCTTTAAGGTCTCCGATCATTATTCCATCGTCAGTTCCACAATCAATCTCACGAACAATCATGTCTTGAGACACATCCACCAATCGCCGGGTGAGATAGCCAGATTTTGCGGTTCTTAGTGCGGTGTCTGCTAAACCTTTCCGAGCACCATGAGTTGATATAAAGTATTCTAACACTCCCAGTCCTTCCCGGAAATTAGCCCGGATTGGATATTCGATGATTCGTCCTGAGGGATCAGCCATCAGCCCTCGCATTCCTGCCAGCTGGCTGATTTGCCTTATACTACCACGTGCACCTGATTTCGCCATCATATTCACTGGATTAAAATCATCCAGTCCTTCCAGAATAGCATCGGCTACTTTATTAGAAGCGTCAGTCCAGATATCAATAACCGACTGTTCCCGCTCTTCTCCGGTAATGAGACCTTCGTTATAGTGGTCGTTGGTATCTACAACCCTCCGGGTAGCTTCCTCAATGATATTGAATTTCTCTTCTGGTATTTCCAAATCGACGACACCGATGCTAGTTCCCGAAAGGGTCGCATAGTGAAACCCCAATCTTTTGATCCGGTCAAGGGTTTCAACAGTAATTTGATTTCCGAATTTCCTAAAACATAAATCAACGATGTCTGATAGCTTCTTTTTGGTCATCGGTTCATTGTAAAATGGCATTCCTGGTGGAAGAATCTGATTAAATATCACCCTACCAATTGTTGTTGAGTCCGGGTTAGAATTTTGCTCTTGAATTTCTCGAATATAAACAGGCTCATGAAGATCGACCCGCTTGTATTCATAAGCAAGCAACGATTCATCAATATTAAGAAACCTTTTCAGAGTTGTTTCTTTGGTTGTTTTCTTCATCAGTGTCAGGTAATAGCAACCCAAAACCATATCCTGGGTTGGAACCGCTATTGGTCGACCTGAGGCTGGGGAAAGAATATTGTGGGATGAAAGCATCAGTATTTCCGATTCGGCTTGGGCTTCTGCCGAAAGCGGAACGTGAACTGCCATCTGATCACCATCAAAATCAGCATTAAAAGCCGGGCAAACCATGGGATGGATATGAATGGCATTCCCTTCCACTAACACTGGCTGAAAGGCTTGAACGCTCAATCGGTGGAGGGTTGGCGCCCGGTTAAGTAAAACCGGATGCTCAGTAATAACTTCTTCTAAAACCTCCCAAACTTCATCGCGGGTTTTTTCTACCATTCTTTTAGCACTTTTAATATTATGAGCATGCCCTTTATCAACCAAACCCTTCATAATAAAAGGTTTAAAGAGCTCTAATGCCATCTTCTTGGGAAGCCCACATTGATCGAAATTCAACTGAGGACCGGAAACAATGACCGAACGACCTGAATAATCAACCCTCTTGCCCAATAAATTCTGGCGGAAACGACCCTTTTTTCCGCGCAGCATATCACTGAGAGATTTGAGAGGCCGATTACCCGGTCCTAAAACCGGACGCCCTCGTCGTCCATTATCAAATAAAGCATCAACAGCCTCCTGAAGCATACGTTTTTCATTCTTGACGATAATATCGGGAGCTCCAAGCTGAAGCAACCTTTTTAAACGATTGTTGCGGTTGATCACTCTTCGATAGAGGTCATTCAAATCAGAGGTAGCGAATCGACCACCGTCTAACTGAACCATAGGACGTAAATCAGGCGGAAGCACCGGGATCACTTCTAAAATCATCCATTCCGGTCGATTTCCTGATTTACAAAACGATTCGACAACCTGCAACCTCTTGATGATTTTCTTGGCTTTTTGACCCGTCGCTTCTTTTAATTCTTTTCGCAGACTCCGGGCTAAAGCTTGAACATCCATAGTTTTAAGAATCTCCCGAACCGCTTCGGCACCAACACCGCTCTTAAAGTCTGGATCATATTGGGGAAGTAATTTTGCCTCAGTTTCAAGAATCATCTGAGCTTTTTTCAAACCAGTCGCTCCTGGATCAATAACTAAGTAACAAGGTTCTTCAGTAGTATCAGTCAAAATTTCTTCTTCAAAAAGATCTCCATAAACCTCTCTTAATTGATAAACTTCTGATTCAGAAATTTCTTCATCCCGTTGGTAAGGAAAAACTCGAACATCGATCGCTTCATAATGACTGTTTTCTAATTCTTCAACCATAAAGCTATCTTTAAATTTGGTACGGAACCGAGTCAATTCTTTGGCTGAGAGTTCATCACCCACTGAAAAGGGAAGCCCGTGAACTTCAGTAATCCGATGGGCGGTTTCAGCTTTAAAACTTGGATCATATTTTTGGTGGATGCGAAATTCCGTGTCTCGTATAATTGTCCCTGGCTCAAGGTCGGTAGATCCCGGCTCGATGACTTTATAGCAGTCTTCTTTTTTTCTTCCTGAAGCAAAATAGAGAACTTTCTCCAGGTTTTTGGGAAGAACACCCAGAAGGAGAGCCATTTTACTAGGAATACTCTTAAAATACCAGATATGTGAAACTGGGGCAGCTAATTCAATATGCCCTAAGCGTGCTCTTCTTACTGAAGAACGAGTGATTTCCACCCCGCATCGGTCACAGACCACTCCTTTATGACGAATTCTTTTATATTTTCCGCAATAACATTCCCAGTCTTTGGTTGGACCAAAAATCTTCTCACAAAACAAACCATCCTTTTCTGGTTTGAGAGTTCGATAGTTTATGGTTTCGGGTTTTTTCACTTCTCCGCGAGACCATTTACGGATTTGCTCGGGAGAAGACAAACCAATTTGCATAGCTCCAAGATCATTAACATCTATCAAGGGTTTTTCCCCCTTTTCTTATTTTTTCTCTCGTCCCTGGAGATTGACCCCCAGTCCAGGTATATCATCATCAGCATCTTCCATCTGCTCAATAGAAATTTCTTTCCTTCTGGAATCAAATACTTTAACATCAAGACACAAACTCTGCAATTCTTTTACCAATACCTTAAATGATTCCGGTACTGATGGTTTAAGAACATTTTGACCTTTGACAATTGCTTCATAGGCTTTCACTCTTCCGACAATATCATCGGATTTCACCGTCAAAATTTCCTGTAAAGTATAGGCAGCTCCATATCCCTCTAATGCCCATACTTCCATTTCACCAAAACGTTGCCCACCAAATTGAGCTTTTCCTCCCAATGGTTGCTGGGTCACTAAAGAATACGGCCCAGTGGAACGAGCATGTATCTTGGTTTCTACCAGGTGGGCGAGCTTCATCATATAAATATAACCAACCGTTATTTCATTATCAAAAGGTTCACCAGTCCTTCCATAGTAAAGAATTACCTTCCCATTTGGAAGCAAATTAAATTCAGGTGAAATTCTTTCATCAAAAGCAAACACTGGATAACGGTTTTCACGACTGATGGTCACATTTTTTAAGGCTTCTAAAATTTCGGATTCTTTTGCTCCATCAAAAGGAGCACTGGAAATAAACATTCGTTCTTTATTGGCAACCCATCCTAAGTGGGTCTCCAAAATCTGCCCGATATTCATTCGAGAGGGAACTCCTAAGGGATTGAGAACTATATCAACTGGAGTACCATCGGGAAGGAAGGGCATGTCTTCTTCAGCAAGAATTCTGGCTATAACCCCTTTATTCCCATGACGACCAGCCATCTTATCACCAACAGTAATTTTTCTTTTCTGAGCAACAAAAACTTTAACTAACTTATTGACTCCCGGGGCTAGTTCATCATCATGGTCTCGAGAAAACACTTTTAAATCAATGACTTTCCCGTATTCTCCGTGAGGAACTCGCAGAGAGGTATCGCGAACCTCCCTGGCTTTTTCTCCAAAAATTGCTCTAAGTAATCGTTCTTCAGGAGTGAGCTCAGTTTCTCCTTTGGGAGTTACCTTTCCAACTAGAATGTCACCAGGTTTTACATCGGCTCCTACCCGGATGATACCTTCTTCGTCCAGATTCCGAAGGATATCCTCTCCTAAATTAGGAATGTCACGAGTAATTTCCTCTGGACCCAGTTTGGTATCACGGGCTTCGATTTCATATTCTTCAATATGAATCGAAGTAAAAACTTCTTCTTTGACCAGTCGTTCGCTAATCAGAATGGCATCTTCGAAGTTTTCTCCTTCCCAGGGCATAAAAGCCACTAACACATTTCTCCCTAAAGCAATTTCACCCATTGAGGTGCAAGGTCCATCGGCAATAATCTGACCAGCTTCAACATACTGTCCTACTCGAACAATTGGTTTTTGATTGATACAAGTACTTTGGTTGGACCTTTGAAATTTTTCAAGCTCATAAAGGTCAATATCACCATCATCTTGTTCAATCTCAATGAAAACCGAATCAACTTGTTTGACCAATCCACTATTTCGAGCTACAACTGTAGCACCTGAATCTTGAGCAACTTTATATTCTAATCCGGTCCCGATGAGAGGAGGTTTTGAAACCAAAAGGGGCACCGCTTGGCGTTGCATGTTGGTGCCCATTAAAGCCCGATTGGCATCATTATGCTCTAAGAATGGAATGAGTGATGCTGATGCACTGATGATTTGCTGAGGTGAAACATCGATATAGTCAACCTTTTTACTTTCTACTACAACAATTTTAGAACGGAATCGAACTACAACATTTTCATTTCTTATCATTCCGTTCTCATCAATAACCGTATCAGAGGGAGCAATATGATACCGATCTTCTTCATCAGCGGAAAGATATCTTACTTCATTGGTTAAATGCCGATTTTCAACTTTCAGGTAGGGAGTTACGATAAACCCATATTCATTGATCTTGGCATAGATACAAAGAGAAGTAATCAACCCAATGTTAGGTCCTTCCGGAGTTTCAATTGGACACATACGTCCATAATGAGTATAGTGGACATCGCGGACTTCAAAACCAGCCCGTTCTCGGCTTAGGCCCCCTGGTCCCAAAGCACTTAGCCGTCTTTTGTGAGTAATCTCCGAAAGTGGGTTAATTTGATCCATAAACTGTGAAAGGGGACTGCTTCCTAAAAACTCTTTGATAGCAGCCACTACTGGGCGCACATTTATCAGGTTTTGTGGGGTTGCCGAGTTGGTATCGGGTTGGATGGTCATTTTTTCTCGTATTACCTTTTCCACCCGTAACAACCCAGTCCGAAATTGATTTTGAATGAGTTCACCTACTGGTCGAGCCCGACGGTTTCCCAAATGGTCGATATCATCATCATATCCCACACCATTTAATAGATTAAGGAGATATCGAATACCTCCTATCACATCAGCACGACTTAAAACACGCCCTTTATCCACCCAGATATTTTCAATACCATGAATGCGAAGCGTTCTCAATGCTTCTAAAGTAATAATATTGCCCTTTTTAAGCAGGATTTCTCCAGTCTCCGACTGAATTACATCTTGGCTTACTACCCTTCCTTCTAAATCATCACTGATTAGTTCTAATTCATCTTCACGTTCAATAAATACTTTTATCACTTGGTCTTCATCGTTATAAACATGGATATATCCAATGTTATAATTCTGGTCTAATTCCTCTATAGTACGAGCTAATTGTCGTCCTATTTTATCTCCCTTGCGCAGAAGAATTTCGTAACGAGAAGGATTATCTTCTTCAATTGCTGCCTGGTTACGAAGACACTTCTGTTCTTCATGGTCAAGAATAATATCTTCGGCTACAATAAACTCTTCGATCCTTACTATGCGTTCTTCCAGCCTTAATTTGTTATTCAATTTATACCGTCCCACCTCACCGAGGTCATAACGACGGGGATCAAAAAACAAATATCTCATAAAATCTCGAGTATTCTCTTCAGTTGGTGGTTCACTGGGACGAAGACGACGGAAAATTTCCATAACTGCTTCTTTTGGGCTGGAAGTGGTATCTCTTTCCAAGGTAGCTTGAATATAAGGATGATTGTCGAAAAGCTCGACAATTTCCTCCTCGCCAGCGAATCCCAAAGCTCTAACCAAAGTCATAGCGTTGATCTTACGTCTTTTATCAACCCGCACAAAAAGGACTTCTCCTGGGTCAATTCCAAATTCCAACCAGGCACCTCGGTTGGGAATAATCTTAAACCCATATTCGATTTTTCCGGTGGGGGTTATCTCTTTAGAAAAAAATATGCCTGGAGATCGAATGAGCTGAGTCACTACCACTCGTTCAGCTCCATTAACCACAAAAGTTCCTTTATCAGTCATCAAAGGGATTTCTCCCATATACACATCTTGTTCTTTTATTTCATTGGTTTCACGATTAATTAAGCGAACCCGAGCAAAAAGCGGAGCAGCATAAGTTCGTCCCCTATCCTTACATTCACGAACCGAGAAAACTGGTCTATCCAAACGATAATCAATGAATTCCAGCATTAATTTCCCGGTAAAATCCTGAATTGGAAATATTTCAGTGAATACTTCTTGTAAACCCTGCCTTTTACGTTCCTGCGGAGGGATATTGGCTTGTAAAAATAAGTCAAAAGATTTTCTTTGTATCTCAATAAAATGAGGAAGTTCGGTAAAGGAAGGAACTTTGGAAAATGACTTTCTTTGAATATATCCAGAATTCACCCAGCACACCACCTTTTTGAAAATTAAAAAAATTATCCATTAAAAATAACTCATCTTAAATTCATCATTAAACTGTGGCGAAATGGTGTAAGTTTAAAATGTGGAATGTATAAAATTCACAATGCCCAGGTAAAAAAAATAAGAGGAAAAAACGATTGATTTTAGCATTGAAATGTAAGATAATGAATAACACCCACTCAATGTAAATTAGGGACGTATTATTTAAATGTAGCTCTAAAATTAATGAACCGACAATTTATCAATATATCATTTATTTATTATATTGTCAATAATTCTTTGTCAAAAATTTTATTCTTTTTTAGATTAGTTTTAACTCATTCAACTTTTATTTCCCCCATATTTTTACAATAACGGTTTAATATATTGGCAATAATAATTGATCAATAATTTAAAAAGAAAGATATCCCATTTCTAATAGAAGAAAACTAGGATGGTGAGTTATCTATAGGTTCATCTCACCCTCCTTAATTAGGTAAATTGCAAATATTAAGTTATTGGGGAAAGGCTAAAGCAGCGTATCCTACCACCTGATCATACTGTCCGTTAATATCACCACTGGTGGCGTAACAAAGAAGAATTCCTCGAGGCGCCTGCCGACTTTTTTGAAATTCGATTAGAGCTCCTACCCCACCCGGACCGCATATGGAAACTTGATTCCGATGAATACAACGAAAGAACTCTTCCTCATTAAGACTAACAATATTATCAATGCAAACTAAATCCTTCTCTCGGGCCACCCCATCTGATTCATAATGAGTGAAATCAGAACTCGCAATTATTGCGATTTTTTTCTGCTGAGAAAGTTCATAAA